>JAEXNS010000331.1 GCA_023439605.1 Bacillota bacterium
CTCCAAGTGGAGTTTTATCTGGAGGTCCCAATTCTGCTATGCAAGATCCTTACATACAAGGTATGGGTTATAAAATTGGTGAAGTTCCTCCTCAAAAATGTTATTTGGACAATATTGAATCATATTCAACAAACGAATGTACAATAAACTGGAATGCTCCACTTACATGGATTGCTGCATTTATGAATGAATATGTTTCAGAAAACGCAGAAGAAACAGTTTGTGAATTAGGTGATATAAATATGAGTGGGAATATTGATAATATTGACTTAGTAGATTTGTGCCAGGTGTTAATTAAAGAAAAAACATTAAATCAAAGTCAAAAATCATATGCAGATTTAAACAATGATAGTCAAGTAGATATTGCAGATGCTATTATTTTAAAACAAAAGCTTTTAGGAAGTTAAAATAAAATATATTATTTGATTTATAATCATAAAAATCATTTTTTTATGATATTTAATAAAATTTCAAATTTTACAGTATTAAACTTTCTGCAAAATTATAAAATGTGAGTAGAGATATAGAAAATCTCTACTCATTTTTTGTGTAAACGTTTTCGTTAATAAAATAAAATATATAATAGAATTTATTAAAAAACTTGAATTTAAATGCTTTAAATGTTATAATAATTAAGCGTGCTTTGTCAGATATATAATTAAAATTTAAATTTATAAGCCGCATAGTACTAATATTTTATTAAACAAGGAGAGTTAATATGGTTCAAGTTTTAGCTGGTGTTATTGCACAAAACACTACAGCATCCCAAATTTCTGAGGGAATTAGACAGGTCCAACAGTACAATTTCTCAATTGGGATTCTTGCAATGCTTTTAGTTGGTTTTGGTTTTCTTATGGTTTTTGTAAAAAAATATGGGTATTCAGCAACAACTGGGACATATATTTTAGTTGCAACGACTCTTCCTCTCTATCTTTTATTAAGAACAACAGGGGTTTTATCAAGTGAGGTAATGAAGGCTGACAGTATAGAATCGTTTTTATTTGCAGTATTTGCAGCAGCAGCAGCATTGATTGCAATGGGAGCTGTTTTAGGGAGGCTTAAAATTTATCAGTATGCTTTATTAGGGGTTCTTATTGTTCCAGCGTATATGCTTAATGAAAAACTTGTGATGGATGGTGCCCTTGGAATAACAGAAGGGTTTATTGATGCAGCGGGTTCCATAATAATTCATACTTTTGGTGCGTATTTTGGGATGGGACTTATTTCTATGTTATCAAAGGTAGAACATAGAAAGGTTGAAATTGAAAGTGATACAATTTCAGACAGATTTGGAATGCTTGGTTCAATGGTTTTATGGATTTTCTGGCCAAGTTTTTGTAGTGCAATTGTTCCAGAAGCAGATTTCCAAAAAACAGTTATAAATACCGTGCTTGCATTATGTGGAGCAACACTTTGTACATATTTAACAAGTTTGCTAATGAGAAAAAAAGTTTCTATCGCTGATGTTTCAAATGCTTCATTAGCTGGTGGTGTTTCAATAGGTGCGACTTGTAATCTTGTAAATCCTTTTGTTGCGTTTGTGATTGGTTTAATTGCTGGTGCACTATGTGTAATTGGATATACATTTATTCAGCCAGCGTTGCAGAAAAAGCTAAAGGTAGTTGATACTTGTGGGGTACATAATTTACATGGTATGCCTGGAATTGCAGGGGGATTGATTGCAATTTTGGTTGTCCCTTCAGCAGCAAAAGCACAAATTACAGGAATTTTATTCACGGTTGTTTTTGCATTAATATGTGGTATAATTGCAGGACTATTAATTAAATTAACAGGAACAAAGAAAACTCCTTATGACGATAGTGATGAGTTTTTGATTGATTAATTAACTTATCACATATAAAAAAGTTTTTTAATAGAATAAGGAAAAGTAAATTTACAATCTACTTTAAAACCTACAAAATAAATTATTTTTTGTAGGTTTTTTCTATTTGAGTGGAATGAACTTAAATAGAAAATAATTTATTAAAAATATATTGACATTTTATTATTAAAAAATTATAATAACAAAGTTGTAAAAAAAATATAAAATAATGAGGTATTGAAATGAAAAAAATTATATTAGTAATGGCTACGTTTTTGAGTTTAACAGCATTATCTGGATGCGAAAAAATGGAGGTATCATCAAGTTCTAATCAAGTATTTGAAAGAAATGAAGTTAAAAATTCAGAAGAGGCAATTGATTTACTTAAAAAAGGAAACGAAAGATTTGTAAATAACAGTTTGTTAAATGATAATTTTTCACAAGAAAAAAAAGAAGATTTATTGTCAAATGGTCAGCATCCATATGCAGTTATTTTAAGTTGTTCTGATTCAAGAGTTCCTCCAGAATTGATTTTTGACCAAGGGTTAGGTGATCTTTTCATAATAAGAAATGCTGGAAATGTATTAGATGAGGTTACTTTAGGAAGTGTAGAATATGGTGCAGAACATTTAAATATACCTCTAATTGTAGTTTTAGGACATGAAAATTGTGGAGCTGTAAAAGCCGCAGTTGAAAGTAAAGATGAAGATAAATTAGAAGGTAATATAGCTAGTATAGTGGAGAAGATAAAAGTTCCACTTAAAGAGGTTAATAATAGTTCCGTAGAGGAAAATGAGCTTTGTAGATTGTGTGAAGATGAAAATATTAAAAATTCCGTAAAAATAATAAAAGATGATCCGATTATAAAAGAATTAGAAGAAAAGGGAGCTACAAAGGTAATTGGAGCAAAGTATGACTTGGATACAGGAAAAGTAATTTTTGATTAAAATGTATTTATGAAAAACAGACTTATGTAAAAATTTACTTGTTAAATATTTTGATTTTTTTAATAAAAAACACTTGACAAAAAACAATATTATAGTATAATTAATTAATGTGTGGTGCTTTATTGGATTGCATAAATTTTATATGAAGGAGGAAAAATATGCCTACATTTAACCAATTAGTTAGTAAAGGTAGAGACGTTTTGGAGGTTAAGTCAACTGCACCAGCTCTTCAAAAAGGGTATAATGCAAAAAGAAAGACTACAACTAATCAAAGCTCACCTCAAAAACGTGGGGTATGTACAGCAGTAAGAACAGCTACACCTAAAAAACCTAACTCAGCTATGAGAAAAATCGCCAGAGTTAGACTTACAAATGGTCATGAAGTTACAGCTTACATTCCAGGTATAGGTCATAACCTACAAGAACATAGTTCTGTTCTTATAAGAGGTGGACGTGTTAAGGATTTACCTGGTGTACGTTACCACATTATTAGAGGAACTCTTGATGCACAAGGGGTTGCCAAAAGAATGCAAGCTCGTTCAAAATACGGTGCAAAGAGACCTAAAGCAGGAGCTGCAAAATAGTTCTTGTTTTTAATTTAATAGGATACAACTGCCACAAAGATTTGATGTGGAGATTATATAGATATATGAGCTTCTACATTGGTCTGACGGGTGACCGTAAAACGGTTAAACGAGTACCTATGATTTCATTAAATATTATATGAAGGAGGGAAGCGAAAATGCCAAGAAGAGGTAAAATCGCAAAGCGTGATGTTTTGCAAGATCCATTATACAGTTCTAAAATTGTAACACGTCTAATAAACAACATAATGTTAGACGGTAAAAAGGGTGTTGCACAAAAAATAGTTTATGGAGCATTTGAAATTGTTTCTGAAAAGACAGGAGAAGAAGCTCTACAATCATTTGAAAAAGCAATGGAAAATATTATGCCTGTTTTAGAAGTTAAAGCTCGTAGAATGGGTGGTGCTACATATCAAGTTCCTATGGAAGTTCGTCCAGAAAGACGTCAAACTTTAGGATTAAGATGGATTACAAAATATGCTAGACTTAGAAACGAAAAAACTATGAAAGAAAGATTAGCAGGCGAGATATTAGACGCTATTAATGGTAGTGGTGGAGCATGTAAAAAACGTGATGACACACATAAAATGGCTGAAGCTAATAAAGCATTTGCACACTATCGTTGGTAATTGGAAGTTCATATTAATCATGGTTTTAAATCATAATGGAGGAAATTATTATGCCAAGAGATTGTTCACTTGAACAAACAAGAAATATTGGTATAATGGCCCATATTGATGCAGGTAAAACAACTACAAGTGAACGTATACTTTATTATACAGGTATAACTCATAAAATAGGTGAGGTTCATGAAGGTGCTGCAACAATGGACTGGATGGAGCAAGAGCAAGAAAGAGGTATCACAATTACTTCTGCTGCTACAACTGCTTACTGGGCTGGCCATAGAATCAATATTATAGATACCCCTGGACACGTTGACTTTACAGTTGAAGTAGAGCGTTCTTTAAGAGTGCTTGATGGTTCTGTAACAGTTTTTTGTGCAAAAGGTGGGGTTGAGCCTCAGTCAGAAACTGTTTGGCGTCAAGCAGATAAATATAAAGTTCCTAGAATGGCTTATGTAAATAAAATGGACATTATGGGTGCTGATTTCTATCGAGTAGTCGAAATGATGAAAGATAGATTAAAATGTAATGCAGTTCCAATTCAACTTCCAATAGGTTCTGAAGATACATTTAAAGGTATCATAGACTTAGTTGAAATGAAAGCTTACGTTTATTATGATGATCTTGGGAAAGATATAAGAGTAGAAGAAATTCCAGAGGATTTAGCTGAAAAAGCAGCTGAGTATCGTAATTCTCTTCTTGAATGTGTTGCTGAACAAGATGATGCTCTTATGGAAAAATTCTTTGCTGAAGAAGAATTAACTATAACAGAAATAAAAAATTGTATTAGAAAAGCTACTATCTCAAACTCAATGATTCCTGTTGTTTGTGGTACTTCATATAAAAATAAAGGTGTTCAAAAATTATTGGATGCTGTTATAGATTATATGCCAGCACCAACAGATGTTGAAGATATAAAGGGTATTAATCCTGATACAGGAGAAGAATGTACTCGTCCATCTTCTGACAATGAACCATTTGCTGCTTTGGCGTTTAAAATAGCTACGGACCCATTTGTAGGTAAATTGTGTTTCTTCAGAGTTTACTCTGGTTCTATAAATGCTGGTTCAAATGTTTTAAATGCAACTAAAGACAATAAAGAAAGATTAGGCCGTATATTACAAATGCATTCTAATCACAGAAAAGATATAGATACAGTTTATGCTGGTGATATCGCTGCTGCTGTTGGGTTAAAAAATACAACAACAGGAGATACTTTGTGTGATGAAAAAAATCCTGTAATTCTAGAATCTATGGAATTTCCTGATCCTGTTATTAACCTTGCTATAGAACCAAAAACTAAGGCTGGTCAAGAAAAAATGGGTCTTGCTTTAGCTAAACTTGCCGAAGAAGATCCAACATTTAAAACTTGGACAGATGAAGAAACTGGTCAAACTATCATTGCTGGCATGGGAGAGCTTCACTTAGAAATTATTGTTGATAGATTATTGAGAGAATTTAAGGTGGAAGCAAACGTTGGTGCACCTCAAGTTTCATACAAAGAAACAATTAAAGGTGAATCCGACGTTGATCATAAATATGCTAAGCAATCTGGTGGTAAGGGTCAATATGGCCACGTTAAGATCAAAGTTTCTCCAAACGAATCAGGTAAAGGCTATGAATTTAAAAATTCAATCGTTGGAGGAGCTATTCCTAAAGAATATATTCCAGCAGTTGATGCGGGTATAAAGGGTGCATTACAATCTGGTATACTTGCTGGATATCAAGTAGTTGATGTCAAAGTTGAATTATATGATGGATCATACCATGATGTTGACTCTTCCGAAATGGCATTTAAAATGGCAGGTTCTCAAGCTATTAAAGAAGCAATGAGAAAAGCTAATCCTACTATTCTTGAACCTATTATGAAAGTAGTAGCAATAGTTCCAGAAGATTATATGGGAGATGTAATTGGAGATTTAAACTCACGTCGTGGACAAATTTTAGGTATGGAAGCTAGACCTGGTGCACAACAAATAAATGCACTTGTACCACTTTCGGAAATGTTTGGTTATTCAAACGATCTACGTTCTAAGACTCAGGGCAGAGGACAATATTCAATGGAACCACACAGTTATATTGACGTTCCAAAGTCTATTTCTGAAAAAATTATTAGCAATAGATCTAAATAAGTTGTGTTGTTTTCAAAGGTTATGCTTTAAATATATTGAAAATAAAGCGGTAAATAATCAAAACTAATGCTGATACTATATATTAAAGATAATTTGAACATTTTTTTAAAAGACTTGAAATTTTATATAATATCTGATAAAATAGATATTATAAATTTTATTAATTATTGATTATGAGGAGGAAATTCAAATGGCAAAGGCTAAATTTGAACGTAACAAACCACATGTTAACATTGGTACAATAGGTCACGTTGACCACGGTAAAACTACTTTAACAGCTGCTATCACAAAAACACTTTCATTAAAAGGTTTCGCAAAATTTGAAGCTTACGATATGATTGATAAAGCTCCAGAAGAAAGAGAACGTGGTATTACTATCAATACTGCTCACGTTGAGTATGAAACTGACAATCGTCACTATGCTCACGTTGACTGCCCAGGACATGCCGACTATGTTAAAAACATGATTACAGGTGCTGCACAAATGGATGGTGCTATCTTAGTTGTTGCTTCTTCAGATGGTCCTATGGCTCAAACAAAAGAGCATTTACTACTTGCAGGACAAGTTGGTGTTCCTTACATTGTAGTATTTATGAATAAAGCAGACCAAGTAGATGATGAAGAGTTATTAGAATTAGTTGAGATGGATATTCGTGAAACTCTTGATAAATATGATTTCAACGGCGACGAAACTCCAATCATCAAAGGTTCAGCTTTAAAAGCTTTAGAAGCTCCAAATGATTTAAATGATCCAGCTTACAAATGTATTCTTGATTTAATGGCTGCTGTTGATGAATATATTCCAACTCCAGAAAGAAAAGCTGATCTTCCTTTCTTAATGCCAGTAGAAGACGTATTTACTATTACTGGTCGTGGTACAGTTGCTACAGGTAGAGTTGAAAGAGGAAGAATCAAACTAAGTGATGAAGTTGAAATCATTGGTTTAAAAGAAGAAAAAACAAAAACTGTTGTTACAGGTATCGAAATGTTTAGAAAACTATTAGATTATGCTGAAGCAGGAGATAACATAGGTGCATTACTTCGTGGTGTTCAAAGAGCAGATATCGAAAGAGGACAAGTTCTTTGTAATCCAGGCTCAATACTACCACATACAAAATTTGGTGGACAAGTTTATGTATTGAAAAAAGAAGAAGGTGGACGTCATACTCCATTCTTTAACAATTATAGACCACAGTTCTATTTCAGAACAACTGACGTTACTGGAGTAGTTACTTTACCAGCAGATAAAGAAATGTGTATGCCTGGGGATAACGTTGAAATTAGTGTTGAACTAATCACACCTATCGCTATTGAAGAAGGTTTACGTTTTGCTATCCGTGAAGGTGGACGTACTGTAGGTTCAGGCGTTGTAACAAAAGTTAACGCTTAATCTTAATTTATATAAAAAAACAGCTATCTTTATGATGGCTGTTTTTTATGTAATCTTGCATAAAAAACTTGACTTTTTTTTGTTATGTGGTATAATTAAATATATTAAACATGTTGAGGAGAAAAAAATGATTTTTGCTGTAGATGTAGGTAATACTAATATAGTTTTAGGTGCTTATAAAAATGACAAGTTATTATTTACTGCTAGACTTCTAACAAAATCATCAAAAACTGAAGATGAATATGCAATTGATATAATTAATATTTTAAAAATCTATAATATGTCTGTTTTTAATTATGCAGGTGCGATAATTTCTTCTGTGGTTCCTTCACTAATTCCGATATTAAAAAAGGCTATTTTAAAATCATTAAAAATTGATACTTTGGTGGTAAATACAAAATTAAATCTTGGTATGAATATAAAAACTGAAAATCCAGATATATTAGGTGCCGATTTAATATGTGGTTCTGTAGCGGCCTTACAAAAGTATGATATGCCTTGTATTATATTTGATTTAGGTACTGCAACTACAATATGTGCTATAGATAAAAACAAGAATTATCTTGGAGGGTCAATATTTCCAGGTGTAAATATATCATTAAGAGCATTATCAAATACAACAGCTCAATTACCCCACATAAATTTATATGAAGAATGTAAGGCAGTAATCGGTAAAAATACAATTTCTGCAATGTTGTCAGGTATCATTTTGGGAACTGCTAGTTTAATAGATGGCATGATAGAAAGATATAAAAGCCAAATAGGTGAAGATGCTGTGGTCATTGCTACTGGTGGTATTGCTTCGTTGATAGTACCAAACTGTAAATCAAAAATAACTTTAGACGAACAACTAGTCTTGGACGGATTAAATTATATATACAATATGAATACTCCAATTCACATATGAATTTGATTGAATAATATGCAACCCAAAAAGGTTGCATATTATTCAATCAAATAGGTTACAAATCTGTTACATTAGTAATTGATTTGTATTATAAATATTGATTATGCATATTTTTCTAAGGTTTTTTGTAATGATATTGAAATAAATTAAAAAAATTATAATAACTTTTAAAAAAAATGTTGCTTTTTTTATGATTATGTTAAATTGACTATTTTTTATTTTTTGTAGTTTTATGTTCATTATCCTTGATTTTTAATTAAAATTATTGTATAATTATTATTGTGGTGAAAGGTGGGGTCTATTCCCTAAGATTCACTATAATCTACAGAAAGGTTGTCGATTTATGGAAAATACTTTAATGGGTACCTATTATCACAATATAGATGTAAAAGGTAGATTGAATTTTCCTACAAAACTAAGGGATGTTTTGGGCGACGATTTTTTTGTAACTAGAGGTATTGATGAATGTTTGGTTATTTATTCAAAAGATGAATGGCAACTACTTATTGATAAAGTAAAAGAATTACCTTTAACTAAAGGTAGACACATAAGCAGGTTTCTATTTGCTGGGGCATCAGAGCTTAATTCTGATAAACAAGGTAGAGTATTGATTCCACAACATTTAAGGGAGTTTGCAATGCTTGAAAAGGATATTGTAATTATTGGTGCTTTAAATAGAGTGGAAATTTGGAATAAAAATAAATGGGAAGAACAAAATAATTCTTTCATAGATGACTCATTGGAAGATATGATGGAAGAACTAGGTTTTTAGAGGTGTATTTAATGGATTTTAACCATGTATCAGTCTTGTTAAGTGAAAGCATAGAAGGGTTAAATATAAATCCTAATGGTATATATGTAGATGGGACAGTAGGAGGAGCTGGACATTCTATTGAAATTGCGAAAAAATTGTCTTCAAGTGGGACATTGATAGCTTTTGATAGAGATCCAGATGCTATTAAAATAGCCCAGAGTAGATTAAATGATTATAAAAATGTTCAAATTTTAAAGTCAAATTATTCTGAAATGAAATTTGAATTAAATAAATTAGGAATAAATAAAATAGATGGGATTTTACTTGATTTAGGTGTTTCTTCACATCAGTTGGATACTTTAGATAGAGGATTTTCATACAGTCAAGATACTTACCTTGACATGAGAATGAGTCAAGAAGGGATAACTGCAAAAGATATTGTTAATACCTATGGTTTAGAGGAATTATCTAGAATATTGTTTGAATATGGTGAAGAAAAATTTGCAAGAAAAATTGCATATAATATTATTAAATATAGGGAAGAAAAAAATATTGAAAAGACTAGTGAATTAGTAGAAATTATTAAGAATAGTGTCCCATACAAAGTTAAAAGGGAAAAAAATCCTTGTAAAAAAACATTTCAAGCAATAAGAATAGAGGTTAATAAAGAATTAGAACATTTATCCTTGTTTCTTGAAGATGCATTTAATTTATTAAACATAAATGGAAGGTTAGCTATCATTACATTTCATTCACTAGAGGATAGATTAGTAAAACAAAGATTTAATAAGTTAACGAAAGGATGCGAGTGTCCCCCTGAATTCCCAATCTGCATATGCGGAAAAAAACCTTTGGGTAAATTGATAAACAAAAAGCCTATTGAAGCAAATCAGGAAGAGTTAGAGGTTAACAATAGAAGTAGAAGTGCTAAATTGAGAGTTATTGAAAGGATTTAGGTGTTGCTATGCCTAATACAAATGCAGCATACAAGTATGACCTAAATAAATATCGAAATTTAAAAGTAGATAAAAATTCTGAAGAATATAGACAAATATCTATTAAAAAGAAAGCTGCAGATAAAGGTGCTGTATTAAAAATTTCTTTGATTTCTGTTGCTACTTTGATTTTATTATTTTGTGTCATATATGGTAAAGTGGAAATAAATAAACTCTACAACGATATTAATCTCACTAAACACGATATTGATATGTTAGAGTGTGAAAATATAAGAATGAAAACGGAATTGGAGTCTACAGCTTCAATGAAAAATATAGAAGAGTATGCGGAAAATGTTTTGAATTTAGTTAAGTTGGATAAATCTCAAGTAATATATTTTAAAGTAGAAAATGAAAATGTTATTGAAATACCTGAAAAAGATAATAACATTTTTGTGACAGTAAAAGATTTTTTTACAAATCTCTTTAAGTATGTATCAGATTAAGTGATTATAAGGAGGAGCTTGCCATAAACAAGGAAGCAATGAGCGATAAGCCAACTATAAAAATGAAAAAACGAGCAAATATAGGAATTACAATTTTTGTGTTCATATTTGTAATCATTGTGGTATATAAGCTTTTTTCAACAGCAGTAATAGAAAATGATTTTTATATGAAAATGGCGAACAAGAATCAGTTCGCCTCTATTGCTGTACCTGCAAGTAGAGGCACCATTTTAAGTGCAGATGATAAAATTCTAGCACAAAGTGCGACTGTTTTTGAAATATATATTGATCCGGATTATTTTCGCAAGAACAATAAAAAATTAAAAGATAAAATAGTGAGTTTTCTATCCCAAGTTTTAGAGATAGAAGAGGATATTATTTTAAAAGCGATGGATGCCGAAAATCAATATGAAAAGCTCAAATCAAAAGTTGAGAAACCAACTAAAGATAAAATAGATGAATTTATAAGAGAAAATGCAGCTTTTTGTATAGGTATAAAAGAAGACACAAAAAGATATTATCCACAAAATTCTTTGGCTTCCTCAGTCATTGGTTTCACCAATCTAGCAGGAGAAGGTATAATAGGTATAGAATCTTTTTATGAAGAAAATCTATCAGGAATAGATGGAATAATAATTTCTGCAAAAGATGCAAAAGGTAATGAAATGCCATATAAGTATTCCAAATATTACGATGCTAAAAATGGTGATTCTGTTGTGTTGACACTTGATACTAGATTGCAATTTTATTTAGAAAAATATATAAAACAAATGGTTGAAGAACATAAGGTTTTAAATAGAGCATGTGGTATCATTATGAATGCAAAAACAGGGGCAATAATGGCTATGGCAAATTCATCTGAATTTGATTTAAATAATCCTTATGAATTAGTTGACCCAACAATATTAGATAGACTTAATACAAAAAATACTGGAAATAAAATGACGGAAGATGAGAAAACTAGAGATGCTAAGTTTATACAATGGAGCAACAAAGCTGTATCAGAACTTTATGAGCCTGGCTCGGTTTTTAAGGTAATAACAAGTTCGGCTGCGTTAGAAGAAAAATTGATAACAGAAAACACATCATTTCATTGCGACGGTTCTATTACTGTTGAGGGATGGCCGAAACCAATTAATTGTTGGAATACAAGTGGACATGGTGATCAAAACTTTATACAAGCGTTGACTAATTCATGTAATCCTGCATTTATTGAAATAGGTCAAAAATTAGGAATAGATAAGTTTAGTGATTATTTTGCATCTTTTGGTTTTACTGAAAAAACAGGCATTGATTTACCAGCAGAGTCACAAAGTTCGTATCATGCAAAAGACGTTATGTCAATAGTCGACTTAGCTTCTGCTTCTATGGGTCAGGCGAGTAAAGTAACTCCTATTCAAATGATTACTGGATATGCAGCAGCAATAAATGGTGGGAATTTGGTGAAACCATATATAGTTAACAAAATTATTGATAGTGAAGGTAATATAGTTAAACAATCAGAAACTGTTATTAAAAGGCAGGTTATTTCAGAAGAAACATCAGTTTTGATAAGAGGTTATCTTCAGGATGTTGTTAATAACAATGGTGGTGGAAACGCTTATATAAAAGGTTATAAAATAGGTGGTAAAAGTGGTACGTCAGAGAAATTGTCTGAATATTCTATAGAAGATAATATGAAGTATGTAGCTTCTTATTGTTGCTTCGCACCGGCAGATGATCCAGAAATAATAATGTTAATATTGGCAGATGAACCTTCTGGAGAGGAATATTATGGGAGTTTAGTTGCTGTTCCTGCTGCTATAAATGTGTTAAAAGAAGCTTTACCTTATTTAGGATATTATCCTGAGTATTCGAAAGATGAACTAGCAAACATGGAAAAGAAAATACCTAATTTTGAGGGTATAACCTGTTTAGAAGCAAAACAACAATTAGAAAAAATGGGTATTAGTTCTGAAGTCGTAGGTGAAGGAGAATTTGTATTTGCACAATATCCAAAAGCAAATAACTCGATTCCAATAGGTGGTGTAGTGATACTATATTCTGAAGAACAGTATGAAACGGAAATGACAACAGTTCCATATTTGTTAGATCAAGATTGGAGTAGCATAAAATCAACTCTTTCAGAATCTGTTTTAAATTATATAGTTAAAGGTGCATCTCCAGATAGAGAAGATTCAAAATTAATTGCTCAGTCTATTCCACCAGCAGAACAAGTTCAAAAAGGTACAATTATAGAACTTACTTTTGCTGTAAAGGATCAGTCTGGCTAAAAAAGGGAAAGGTATAGTTGTTTATGAAACTATATAAATTATTTCAAAATATACAAAAACTTAATATAGCTGATAGAGAAATAAAATCAATAACAGATAATACTAAAAAAATAGAAAAAGATTGTCTTTTTGTTTGCGTAAAAGGAAATAAGTTTGATGGTCATGATTTTGCAAAATCAGCAATCGAATTGGGTGCTGCTATAGTTGTATCAGAAAAGGATTTGGGAATGGAAAACCAAATTATAGTTAATGATACAAGGGAATGTTATGGTAAAATATGTTCTGCTTGGTTTGGGTATCCTGAACAAAAAATGAATATAGTGGGCGTTACGGGGACTAACGGAAAAACAACAACAGTTAACCTTATAAAATATATCTTAACTAAATTAGGAAATAAAGTAGGTTTAATAGGAACTATTCAAAATGAAATTGGAGATGAAGTTCTACACACTGAAAATACAACTCCATTTACATATGAATATTTTGAACTATTAAGTAAAATGTATAATTCGGATTGTAAGTATGTAGTTATGGAAGTATCTTCTTTTGGTTTGGTACAAAAAAGAATTGGCCCAACCAAATTTAAAGTTTCAGTGTTTACAAATTTAACTCAGGATCATTTGGACTATCATAAAGATATGGAAGATTATTTTAACGCTAAAAAAATTTTATTTGATAAATCTGACTTGGCGATATGTAACGTTGATGACGATTACGGTGTAAGATTATACGATGAGTTAAATATCAATAAAATAAGTTACAGTAATTGTAAAAACGCAGATTATTATGCTACAAATGTAAATTTAAACGCAAGTGGAACAGAATTTGAACTTAATGAAAAAGATGGAAAGTTTGATGTTAATATAAAAATGACTGGAATGTTTAATGTTTCAAATTCTATAGCTGCAATTTCAACTGTTTTAAATCTAGATTATAAAGTTGAAGATATAATAGATATTATATCAAAGTACAACGGAGTAAAAGGTAGATGTGAAATAATTCCTACTAATAAAGACTTTACAGTAATATGTGATTATGCACATACACCAGATGCAATAGAAAATATACTCAAAAATGTAAAGCAATATACTAAAGGCAATTTAATATGTTTATTTGGTTGTGGTGGAAATAGGGATAAAACTAAAAGACCATTAATGGCAAAAGCTGCAGCAAAATATTCAGATATTCTTTTGATTACTTCTGATAATCCAAGAGATGAGGATCCATTTTTGATTATTGAGGATATTTTAGAAGGAATAAAGGATGCAAATGTTTCATTTAAAGTTATTGTAGATAGAAAAGAAGCTATATTCCATGCTTTGAAAAATGCATCAAAAGATGATATTATTGTTTTAGCTGGAAAAGGGCATGAAGACTATCAGATTT
>JAEXNS010000034.1 GCA_023439605.1 Bacillota bacterium
TAAAACTTTAATTTTCTTCTTAAATTGACAACATGAAGTTATTGATTAAAGTAAGCATCTAAAATTTTTCTAACTAGAAATTTCGAATATTCGCCACCCTCAATAATTGCAGAAAATGCTATTTGTGGATTATCTGCTGGTGCGTAACCAATTACGACAGAATCAACACCTCTGCTAGACTCAGGAGTTCCTGTTTTTATTGCTACATCATAACCCAAATTATTTAAAGAAAATTCTCCAGCAGGTGTATTTTTTGAGGCTGCAATCATACCTTGATTTATACTTTCATATACATAATCGTAATTTATGGGGAAGCTTTCAAGTACAGTTGGTTGTGTTTTTATAATTTCTTCTCCTAAGTAACTATTTATACTATCAACTAAAAATGGTTTATATCTAGTCCCTTTATTTGCAATTGTAGATGCAACCATTGCAAGCTGTAGAGGTGTTACACCAACTTCTGATTGTCCTATAGCTGCCTGTAATAACTGTCCAGAAGTCCATGGAATTTCAAATTTTTCAAAAGTTTCGGGATTTGCTATATATCCTGCCGAATCTCCAATTTCTATTCCTGTTTTTTTGCCTAGGCCATACATAGAAGCATATTCAGATAGTTTATTTATACCTAAAAGCTGAGATAATTCATAAAAAAATATGTTACAAGATACTTCTATAGCTTTAGAAACAGATATATTACCATGATAACCAGTACAACCTACAGTTATATCTAAATAATGATACGTTTGGCCACAAAAGAATGTGGAACTAGGTGTTATAGCACCTTCGTTTAATCCGGCGGTTGCTGTTATAGTTTTGAAAGTAGAGCCAGGTCTATAAACGCCATCTGTAGCACGGTTTATAAGAGGTTGATTAGGTCTTTCTAATATTTCAGAATAATTTGAAACATAGTCGGTCATATTATATGTTGGTGCAGTTGCCATAGCTAAAATTGCACCAGTTTTCACGTCTGTAACAACAATAGCACCTGAAGTTACATTTTTAAGTTGTGGTTTATCACCAGGGTTTTCTTTTAGATATACAATGAAATTTTCAAGTATTCCTTGTATTTTTCTTTGAAATTCGCTATCTACAGTCAACTTTATTGTATTTCCAGGAATAGCAGGTTCGGTTATTTCAGTTTCCAATACTTCTGAATTTTGAAAAGTTATTTTTTTTGTTCCGTTTTTTCCTCTTAAATAATTTTCCATCGCCTTTTCAATTCCACTTTTTCCTACTATGTCATTTAGTAAATATCCACGAGACTTTAACTCTTCATATTCTTCTGCATATATAGGACCAACAGTACCAATAGAATGTGGAATGACATCAACTATAGAGTAGTGCCTTATAGCATCTTCTGCTACATTTACACCAGGTAAATACAAACCAAGTTCCTTTATTTTGGTAACCACCTCTATATTTATATCTTGACATAATAAAAAAGAATTGTCTACAGAAAAATCTCTATTTAACATTTCGTATCTAATTCCTGCAATTATTCTTTGTTCTTCTTTTGTATATTTATCAGATATTTTGTAATCGTAAATAAGTTTATCAATGCAATTTTCAGCAGTTGCATATATGTTTACACCTATTTTTGATTTTAATTTTGATACCTCGTCATCTTTGTTTTTTAAAAATTTATAGGGTTCTTTTTGAGATATTGGTAAAGACTCAATCCACTTAAAATCATGATCTTTTAAAATTTTTATCGTTTCAATTATTACTTGATTTGCTTTTTCGTTGTTGTTTGGGAAATATGCTTTTTCAATAATCAGATTAAACCCTAGTTTATTTTCGACAATAGGACGATTTTTATTATCAACAATTTCTCCTCGAGTAGAGTGAATTGTTTGAAAAGCATCATATGTGTAAGTTTGTTTTTCTAAATTTTTCTCACCATCTACAATTTGAATTTTCATTAATTGATAGCTGGCAAAAGTCATTGAAGCAATAACGCCACTTATTATGATAAAAGTTCTTAATTTATCTGAAAAAACACGCATAAAATTAACCTTTCAAATATGTCATTTTTAATCATTTATTATTGTATCATTTTCTTCTAAAATGTAAACTTTTTTTATAGTCAGAAGTTTTCTTATTTTGTTTATGATAGGATATATGAAAATAGAAAATATAATTGTTAATAAAAAAGATGGTAATAAAAATTGATTAAGTATAAAATTAATATTTTCATAATTCCAAATATTATAGTAAAATATATAATCAACAATTATATATATAAATGTTAAAAAAGCATTTATAATAATAAAATTAAAGAAATTTTGTCTTAAAAAATGTGTAAATATTAAGGAAGTAAAAAGACAAATACATATAAAAATAATTGAACTGAATCCCAACAATTTACCGAAAGAAATATCTGCCAATATTCCTGAAAACACACCGAGAAATGCAGAAATAAGTTCTTTTTCCTTCATTGAAATAGAAATAATAAGTGGAATAAAGATTAAAGGTTTTAGAAAAGTACCTGTTGTTGAGAATAAAAAAGAAAACAACAACATTATTACAAAAACTATCCATCTTATAAGAGCATATTTACGTTTTTGTTTTGATGAATGTAACTTAATTTTCATAGCTTAAATTCTTTCCGCTAAAATCAGTTATAACTATTACACTGGTTAGCTTGTCGATGTCTACAAAGGGTTCTATTATGACATATGAAGAAAGTGCTGTTTCAGAAATACCAATTTCCTTTACTTTTCCAACCAAATATGCTTCTGGAAATCTTCCACTATTTCCAGAGGTTATAATTGTATCACCAATTTCTACAGTATTGTTTTTGTCTATGTATTTCATTTTGCAAAGTCCATCTGAGGTATACTTTGAGTCGCCCTCAATTATACCTGTAAAATCACTGGGTACACTTAATGCACCTATGGAGATTTCAGGGGATAATATGGTTCTTACAGTAGAATAATCATCTGCAAGCTCAATGATTATTCCCACTAAACCTTGTGAAGTAACTACAGGATCATAAAGATTTATTCCATCTTTTTTTCCACGATCTAAAATAAAGGATTTATATGGGTCATTGGCAATTCTTCCGATTATATTACAAGGTGGCGATAACTCAAAACTTTCATTTTCTTCTTTTATATTAATAAATTTCTTTAACTCACTTAATTCTTTTTTTGATTTTTCATAGTCTACTAAATCTTTATGTAAGTTACTAATTTCCTTTTTTAGAGTTTCATTTTCTTCATAGTATTTTTCATAATTTTTAAATATATCAATCTTTTTTGTAATTGAAGTTGATATATTTTCAGTAACTTTTCGTATAGGATTAAAAGTAGAACTTATAGTACTTGAAATTTTAGTAGAATATCCACTTTTAGAAATGGAATAAAGCATTATACCAAAAAGGAAGCCTATAATACAAAGTATAATTTTAAATTTAATACTTTTAAAAAATTCGCCCATTTATAACCTCCGTTTTTATTAGATATGAATTATATCTAAAAATATCTTGCTTCATCTTCGCTGACTGTATCACTATAGATTTTGAAGTTCTCCATTACTTGTCCAGTTCCAACCGCTAAACAATCAATAGGAAATTCTGCTATATAAACTGGAATACCTGTTTCATGATTAATAAGCGTATCCAATCCTTTGAGTAAAGCAGTTCCACCACAAAGAGTAATGCCATGTTCCATTATGTCGGCAGAAAGTTCGGGAGGTGTTTTTTCTAGTGTTACTTTTATGGCTTCAATAATTTTAGATAAAGGTTCTAAAAGTGCCTCACGTACTTCGGAAGTAGTAAAATTAATATTTTCAGGAAGTCCATTTAACAAATTCCTACCTTTAACTTCCATAGTTTCTTCAGCATCTGATGGGTATGCAGAACCTATCTTTAACTTTATTTCTTCAGCAGTTCTTTCACCTATAAGCAAATTATACTGTCTTTTTGCATAGTTTATTATTGATGTATCTAATTCATCACCAGCAACTCTTATTGAGCGAGAGGTTACTATTCCACTCATGGATATAACAGCTACCTCGCTAGTGCCACCACCAATGTCAACTATCATATTACCTATGGGTTCAGACACAGGAAGCCCAGCACCTATAGCAGCTGCCATAGGTCCTTCGATAACAAAAACCTTTTTTGCACCAGCATTTTCAGCGGCTTCTCTTACTGCACGTCTTTCTACTGGAGTTATTCCAGAAGGAATGCATATAAGAACTTTTGCCTTTTTAAAGAAGCTATTTCTAAGTGCTTTACTGATAAATTCTGAAAGCATTATGGTAGTTATGTTAAAATCAGCAATTACTCCACCTTTTAGAGGTTTTACAGCAATTATTGAGCCAGGAGTTTTACCGATTATTTCTTTTGCCTCAATTCCAACATAGCTGGCTGTATCATCACGTGTATTTACAGCTACCACAGACGGTTCACGGATGATTATACCCTTATTTTTCATATAAACAAGGGTGTTTGCAGTACCTAAATCTATTCCAATGTATTTTGTGAACATGAATATCTCCTCTTTTATTAAGATTTGTGTGAATTTTTATTCCATATATCTTGAAATAATTACAAAAAAAACTATAGCAGTTAATAAAGAAATAACTTGTGCAACACTTATATTTATAGATAAACCAAAAGTAAGTTTAATTATAGCTAAATTTAGAACTAAAGGAGTATCATTTCCTATACCCATATTCATAGAATATGCCAATAAAGAATTATCAGTAGTAGCGCCTATATATCCGCCTATGATTAATGAACCTATAATTAGTGCAATAAAAACAAAACCTTTTCTTGAAAATTTCATAATGTAAAGTCTCCTTTTTAAGATTTAACATCATATATGTCAAAATAATAATTTATAATGTATGTGTTACTATTAGGCTACCAAGGGTAAATTTACAATTTTGTAGGAGATTCCACTCTGTTTATGTGACCGAGTCTCGGTCACCATGGACTGGACCTTAGGGAAAATATCTCTGCTGGATAAATAGTAACACTTATTTTAAGAAAATTATATCATAGTATTCCACGATAATAAAGTCCTTTTGTTGTATTTTTTTGAGAATTATATCGATTCTTATAATCTTCTACCACTTTATAGACGGTTTCACTGCATTCTAAATTAAAATCAAGCCTTATGAAAGAAATGTTTTTAAAATCATTTAATTTATCGGGGATATATAAAACGTCCGAATTTAATATTTCTATGTATTTTTTTTCATGACATACAACTTGAAAACTTCTATTTGTTCTATCGTAAATACATTTTTGGCATTTTATACATCCAATTTCATTTTTGATAGGGCAGTTTTTAATTAACATAACAGGTAAATTCCCATATGATATTATCCCATATGGAATATTTGATTTTAAATTTGAAATCTGAACAGCTTTTTGCTCAAAAGATACTGTACAGTCTATAAAGTTATGATTTGATAAAAAGCTTAAACTAGCAGAGTTGGCTATATTTAAAGAAAAATCACCATAAAGTTTAAATCCGATTTTTTGAGCAGTGTAAATATAAGCTATGTTGTTGCATAGTATATTTTGAAATCCTTTTTTATGAAGTTGATTTAAACCTTCTTCTATAAACTTTTCATTATAAATAAATCTCGGTGGTTCAATAATTACTTTTTCTAAATCTATATTTAAATTAGATTTCAGCAAATATTCCATTGAGAATATTATTTTTTCAACTGAACTTAAATCAATTCTATTTAATTGCTCTTTATTTTGTACCTTTAATCTAAGATTATATTCTGATTTTTTTTGATTAATTTTTGGTATGAGTTTATTTGTATTAATCGAATATTGAGGAGTGGAATTTTTTATTCTCTCTTCGTTTAACATAGAAACAGCATCACGCCGTAATTTATTGATAGATGAAGAGGGAATAGATAGACCATCCTCTATTTTGTACGTCAAGCTTTTAAAATAGTAAATAGTATCGCCTAATTTTTCTAACTGTTTTTGTATAAAAATATGGTCAATTGCCTTATTTTGTGCAACTTCTGGTAAATCGCCATAAACTAGAATATGATTGTTTTTATCATCAAATGCACGCAATTCAATAGGTTTGTTTTTTTGAATTACTATATTAAATTCGATAGGACTAACTTTAGCTTCTTTATTATAATAATTTTTTATTGAATTTAAGACAGAGGTTGAAGCAACGACATCATCTTTATTTCTTGTTCCAAACATATTATTTAAATTGTTATTAAAATAACCATCTGTAAATCCGCTTCTTGAAAAAACATTGCTAAGCGTAGTTAAATCATATAAATCACCGTTTAAAGCAGATTTATATGATTTTACAGTTGAAGCTACATATTCAGGTCTTTTCATACGACCCTCTATTTTTAAAGAAGATATGTTCAATTTTTTTATGTCTTCTATATGATTTATTAAGGATAAATCTTTTAGTGATAAAGCATAAAAGTCTTTGTTTTTTTGAGCTGAAAAAGGTAATCTACAAGTGCCGGCACATAAACCACGGTTTGCACTTCTAGAACCAATAAGAGAAGAAAAATAACATTGACCAGATACAGACATACATAAAGCACCATGTGCAAAAATTTCTGTCTTAATTCCGAGATTTGAAATTTCTTTGATAGTTGTTTTATCCAATTCTCTTGATAAAACTATTCGGGATAATCCTATTTTTTTTGCAAATTTTGCACCATTTATTGAGTGAATAGTCACTTGTGTTGAAGCATGTATAGGCATAGATGGTATAGTATCTTTTATAATACAAACTGCACCTAAGTCCTGAACAATTAGAGCGTCTACACCAAATTTTGCGTATTCTGAAATGGTGGATTTAAACAACTCAAGTTGATTATCTAAAAGCATTGTATTTACTGCAATATATATTTTTGAACCATATAAATGACATAAATCTACTGCTAATTTTATTTCATCATTTGAAAAATTTTGAGCATTTTGTCTTGCAGAAAAATCTTTTCCACCTATATAAACGGCATCTGCACCGCAACGCAAAGCAGCTTGTAGTGCTTCCATACTACCAGCTGGAGCAAGTATTTCCATGTGTTATATACTATCCTTTAATTTTTTGAATTTTAAGTTATCTTCTAACTTTTTGACTGTATCTTTTAGTTTTTCTATTTCTCGTAAAGCAGCATCTTTTTCAAGGCGAGCACGACCTGCTTCATCAACATATTCTTTGACCTGTGTTCTTAGGTTATCCATATCTTCCTTTTGTTTTATTAACTCATCCATTGTAGATAGTGAAATCATAACAGCAGCCGAATGAACAGAAATGTTTGTATTTCTGTTTACAATTTCACCTATACTTTTTTCCAATTTTCTTGCCAATCCGTAAACATATGTGGGCTCATCATTAGTTTGTAAAGTATATTCTTTACCGCAAATAATAACTTTAACTTTGTTCATCACTAATTTCCTTTCGAATAATTATATATTTGTGCTATACAACAAAAATAAATGTATAGAATAGAGATTTTTTATTTATAACAACTAGGGTTGTTGTAATGTGCTAAAAAGTCTACACTAATCATTATAATATATTTTTTGAAAATTGCATAGTCCTAAATGAAATTTTTTTGTAATATTTTAAAAATATTTTTATTGTGAAATAAACCATCTCATTATTATAAAATAATGAGATGGTTTAAAAAAATTAATATTTATAAGTTGATGAATCGAAAGCTAAAATAGGAAAGAATATTATAGGTAAAAATAGCAGTCCTATTCCAAATATCGGGTCTTTATCGAATGATTTAGCTAGATCTGTATAAATGATAGCTATAATAATCCAATTGACAACGGGTATAAATAAGCAAATGATATTTTTTGCATTAATTGGTGTTTTGGAAATTTGCATAATTGTTATTATATTAAGAATAGGAATTAAAGCATACCATCCAGGTTTATTGGCTTTAATAAATATTCTCCACATACATATTATCAAAAAAATACGTAATAATAGAATAGTCATAATATAAATAAAACCTATAAATCCAGCAAATGTAAGAACAGCGTCGGCGGCAATGTCCCAATAATCAAAATTGCAGTTGTAATCCAATATTTTTCACATCCTTAAAAAATTGTACGCTTAAATTGAAAAAAGTTGATTTTTTTACTATTCAGCTATATGTATAATACAGAAATATTTTACTGAAGATCCAGGGTGATCGGAAAGCCCGATCGACTCCGTAGAGTCAAAAATCTGACAAAATCGTAAATTTTTACTTTGGTTCAGAATTTTAATGAAAAAATTTATAATTATAAAATAAATCTTAATTGTTATTGACTTAATTTATTATATATCATTTTTGCTACTTTGTAAATATCTCCACAG
>JAEXNS010000038.1 GCA_023439605.1 Bacillota bacterium
GCCCTGGACCTTCGGTAAAACATCTTTGCATTATACATATGGCTGAATAGTAATAAAAAATGAAAGGAAATTTAAAATGAATAAAAATATTGCAGTTATAAAAGGTGATGGAATAGGTCCTGAAATAGTAAATGAAGCTATTAAAGTTTTAAATAAAATAGCTGAAAAAAAATCCCATACTTTTAATTATAAAGAAGTTTTAATGGGTGGTTGTGCGTATGATGCAACAGGTGTTCCATTACCACAGGAAACAATAGATACATGCTTAGCTTCAGATAGTGTACTTTTAGGTGCTGTAGGTGGTCCAAAATGGGATAATGTAGAACCTAAATTACGTCCTGAATCAGGTTTGCTTGGAATTAGAGCGGCTATGCAATTATTTGCAAATATAAGACCTGCAAAATTATTTCCACCACTAGCAGATGCATGTCCGCTAAAAAATGAAATAATCAAAGATGGTTTAGATTTAGTTATTGTAAGAGAGCTTATAGGCGGAGCTTATTTTGGAAAACACACTACTACGGTAGATGATCATGGTGTAAAAACTGCTACAGATAGAATGACATATAGTGATTATGAAGTTGAAAGAATTACTAAAGTTGCTTTTGAAATGGCTAAAAAACGTAGGGGTAAAGTTCATTCTATAGATAAAGCTAATGTATTGGATAGTTCAAGATTATGGAGAGAAGTAGCACATAAAGTAAAAGAAGAATACAAGGATATTGAGTACTATGACATGTTAGTTGATAATTGTGCAATGCAACTTGTTAGAAATCCATCTCAATTTGATGTTATTGTAACTGAAAATTTATTCGGTGATATTTTGTCAGATGAGGCTAGTATGATTACAGGTTCATAGGGTATGATTCCTAGTGCAAGTTTAGGTTCAACTACAGTTGGTTTATATGAACCTATTCATGGTTCTGCTCCAGATATAGCAGGAACAGATAAAGCAAATCCTATAGCTACAGTTTTATCTGTGGCTATGATGTTAAGATATTCGTTTGATATGTTAGAAGAGGCGGATATTATTGAAAATGCTGTAAATTCTGTACTTGAGCAAGGATTTAGAACAGCAGATATTATGAGTGATGGTATGAAATTAGTTTCCTGTAGTGAAATGGGAAATTTAATTGCAAATTTAATTTAGTTACTATTTAGCCATTAAAGGTAAAGTTTACGGTTTTGCAAGGGTTCAAACTCTTGGGAGTAGACTGGGCTTTCTGGTTGCCAAATGTCCTCAACTTAGTGGAAAAATTAAAGTTTTACTCGATTTTTTTCAAAAAATCGTAGGTATCCAAAGGACAACGTCCTTGGTCGCTTTCCGCAGAAAGCGAAATTCTTATGCTTTAGGAGCTTTTAGGGTAGCAAACGAAGTGAAGCGTAGGGATTTTGCGATAGAAAATCCCTGAACCTGCAAAGCAGGTTTAATAATAATCACAAATAACTTCATAGATTTAGTTTCTATGAAGTTGTTTTTTTATTTTAATGATATGGATTATTTTGACATATATTTCTGTAAAAAATCATCTTAAAATTTACAGTTTAAATCTTGAAATTCATATGGAAATCATGTTATACTTAATCTCTTGAAAGTAAAGTTCTTGAAATGATTACTGGAGTAAAAAGTCTATCTACAGTTGATATAATGAATCTTGCTTCAAGTCAAAATATAGAATTAAAATTAATCTCTTCTGCCAATTCTGCTGAAATAGATACTCTTAAATTAGATGCAAAATCTATTGCTGAAATTAAATCAGAAGTGGCAAAAGGTAATTTTGTAAATGTACCACAAGAAAATATAACTGTAAATAAATGGACTGGAACAGGTTATATTATAACAAATCCCAAAACTTATGAATCTACTTATAAAATTACTGGCGGATTAAATGGTGGTACAACCACATCATATTTAACTGTAGATTACATGGCTAATATCTGTTTTTCTGTAGCAGATTATGCTGCGGCATTTCAGTTACTTACTGTTTCTATCACTGCTATCCTTGCTGGTGGGTACCTTGTAGGTGCAATTGCAATGGTTGGATGTGTTTTATTACTTTCTTACGCTATAGAAAATTATTTTACTTCAATTTCTTTAATGTATGATAGCATAAATGGAGATACAAACGCTGCAAAAGAATTAGAAAACAGAGCGAAATTAAATAGTATTTTCACTGTTATAGGAATTTCATCTTCAATTATATCTAAACCTATAATTAATTCTATAGCAAAAACTAGATTAGCAAAAAAGGCTGGAACAACAGCTTTAAATGTTATAGAAAAGTTTGATACAAAAGCGGATGAAGCCCTACAAAAAATTTCTTCTATTGTTTCTAAAGGTTATGATGAAAAAACAACAACAGCATTGTTAAAAGACACTAAGTTTTTAAATTATAATGATGACTTAACAGATGCAATATTAAAAACTGGTAAAGATAATGCAAATAATATTGTTGATGTGTTATCAAAAGAAAATGATCTTGTTATAGATTCTTTAAATCACTTAGGAAGCTACACCAAAACCTTAATTGATGAAGTGGCTGAAAACGGAAGTAAAGGGTTAGATAGTATAAGATATCGTCCATATATAGACGAATATTCAAAATTCATTTTCCCAAACGATTTCCCTGATACTATTAAATGGCAGAATCACTTAGAAAAGATGTATATAGAAGTAAGACAAGCTGGATTAAAAGACGTTGTAACTATTGCAGAAAAAACAGGCGTACCTATAGAAGATGTTATTAAAATGAAAAAGCATATATTACTAGATACACACCAATTATCTTATAGAGGGAATAATTATACAGAGTTTTATTTTTCAGCTGATTGGGATATCGCATATGCCTGGAAATATATAAGTAATCCAGAAAACACTCTAACTTCACAGGAAGTACAGTGGTTTAAAAAACTTTCCGCACATGAACTTACAGAAGCAAAGCTTATGGGTGAGGGTATGCCATTAATGGATAAATCAACATGGAATCCCATTGAAAAAGTATTTGACAGAAACGACACCATCAACGCACACGATAAAGCAAATCTAACAGCACCATGTCCAAGAGGAGAAGAAACATTTTGGGGTAATATAATGGGAGCTGATTTTGATAAATATATGAATTAGAATAGGAGTGAAAACCATGCAAAAATATATAGACAGAATAAATAATATTGACTGGGATAAAGATGAATTTAATGAAGACAGGGTGAATGGTGAACTTGCTTATGAATATATAAGGCGTCTTGCTGTATTTAGTCATGAACACAATACATATATTTATCCTTTTTACCCCTTATTTGTACATATATTAAATTCAGACAAAAAATATAAGCATACTCCAAATCATTATGATATTTATTGTTCAAAATGTGGAGAATATGCTAGATTCTACACAAGATTTATTTCCTCATATTTGCAATTAGCTGAATATTCTTTAGAACATCCAGAAGCAGAAAAATATCTAGATATTTTTGAGCCACTAATACGATTGTTTGAAAGACGTGCACGTATGCGTATAACCAATAATGAAATCGAAATTTATGGATACGGACTTTTCCCTTTGCGTGGATATATAGAGCTTTTTTTAGATGCTGTTCCAAAAGACATTTCAAACATTCATTAAAATTCAAAATAACTTCATAGATTTAGTTTCTATGAAGTTATTTTTTTTATTTTATTGATATGGATGAGTTTATATGTTAAAATAATCTAAGGAGATAATTATCCAAATCTCAACGCACACGATAAAGCAAATCTAACAGCACCATGTCCAAGAGGAGAAGAAACATTTTGGGGTAATATAATGGGAGCTGATTTTGATAAATATATGTTTAATTAGGAGTGAAAACCATGCAAAAATATATAGACAGAATAAATAATATTGATTGGAGTAAAAAAGCTTTTAACGAAGACAGGGTGAATGGTGAACTTGCTTATGAATATATAAGACGTCTTGCTGTATTTAGTCATGAAATACGATTTGTTCACCCTTGGGCTCCTTATATTGTAAGGGCACTAAATTCTGATGAAAAATATAAAGTATCATATGATTATTATTATAATCTTTATTGCTCGAATTGCGGAGAATACGCTGAATTCTACATCAAATATATTTCCTCATATTTACAATTAGCCGAATATTCTTTAGAGCATCCAGAAACAGAAAAATATCTAGATATTTTTGAACCACTAATACGATTATTTGAAAGACGTGCACGTATGCGTATTTCTTATAACGAAATTGAAATTTATGGAGGTGGCCTTTTCCCTTTACAGGGATTTGTTCAACGTTTTGTAAATAAAGAACCAAAAGATATTTCAAACATTCATTAAAATTCAAAATAACTTCATAGATTTAGTTTCTATGAAGTTATTTTCTTTATTTTATTGATATAGATTATTTTATATGTTAAAATAATCCAGAGGAATAATTTATCCCCCTAACCGCACACGATAATGCAAATTTAACGGCACCCTTTTTGAATTAGAACCACTTATTAGAACGCTATATTCAACCATTTAAAAAAGAATCTATACCCAAGGTCTAGGGCGTCCGCCAAATGTCGTCAACTTAAGCAAATTGCTGAGGTGATTTATGAGTCTCTGCCTCAAACTTTGCTTCTTTTTCTATCGCAAAAAGAAGCAAAAAAGCTCTTAAAGCATAAGGATTTCGCTTTCTGCGGAAAGCGACCAAGGGCGTTGCCCTTTGGAAACCTACGATTTTTTGAAGAAAATCGAGTAAAACTTTAACTTTGTTACTAAGTTGACGACATTGTCCAGTCGCTCTAGATCTTCGGTAAAATATTTCTGTCTTATGAATATAGCTGAATAGTAACATATTTTAGTTGTTTTTTCTATACTGTGAAGCAGTTAGTCCTGTCATTTGTTTGAACTGCTTCATAAAATGGCTGGAATTTTGATAACCACATTTTGTTGCGATTTCATCAATATTTAGGTTTGTATTAGAGAGCAGTTTTTTTGCCATGTTAATTCTAGACTGGATAACATCATTTATACAGCTTATGGAAAACTCGTTTTTATAAATACGTTGAAAATGACTCCTGCTCAATCCTAAAGAAGAAGCAATATCACCTATATTCCATGGATACTCAGGCTCCATGTGTATTTTTTTTCTAATTAAATTCATTTTATATTCATATTCTGAATTTTCGTTTTTAGGGTTATTTAACAATAATCTTAGTTTATCTAAAATTGAATTTAAAAAATCATCTAAATTTTTCAAGTCAGACTTTTCGATTTTTTTTATTAAATTAATAAAGTGCAATGAATTTAAATTTATTTTGTATTGTTTTTGATTTAAAATTTCGATGTTTTTATTTATCTCAGTAGAAATTCTGTATTCTATATCTTCTAAATTTTCAAATTCAGAAATATAACCATTTATAATAAATGTTTTAGAGTTTATTCTAGATGGCGTTTCACCAGCCTTACATGTTATATTAATAGAGTTTGATATAAGTAAGGTAAGGTATTCTGTATCAGTATTATTTATTTCTTTATTAAATTCATATGAAATAGCAAATATAAACATGCTTTGATTTGAAATTGTAAATATATTTTGAAGTTGTTTTATTAATCCTTTTCGATTATAAAATCCTGTGAGTGCATCTCTTTCTGAGAACAAATCCATTTGATTTTTTACATGTGTTATATATTTTCTTACACGTAAAAATTCTATGGCATTGCAAATTGTATCACACCAATGAAAAAAATTATTATCAAAACAGTTATAAGATGCTTCTGAATATGTTAATACAATGTAACCTTGAACTCTATCATTATGATGTAGAGGTATTGTTATGCACATTTTAGGTGAATGAGGTTTGTTTAAATAAGGTATAAGTATTTTTGTGTTAAACTCTAATCCATTTTGAATATTATTTTCTACTGTTTTATGTAACATCAATTTCATTTTATTTGAATAACCTTTTGTTCTGTATTCATTTTGTAAATCAATATTACCTAACCAATCTGTACATAAACATATATTGATGGTTTCCCACTTATGTAGCATGTAAGTGTGTTCATTAACTGTGTTTATAAGGCTTTCTATATTGTCTTTATCAGAAAGTTTACCCATAAAATTTGATGTTTTATATATTTCCTGATACATGTTTTCTCTTATAAATAGTTCTTTGTTTCTTAAAAAACTAGGGTTTTGGTAACTTGAATTGTTTGTTTGGCACCCACAACTTTGTGCTTCTTCTATTGAAAAATTTAAAATTACTTTAGAGGAACATTTTTTTTTAGTTATAAGTTCATGTATTTTGATTACTGATTTGATTCCAGATATTTGTTCTGAACCAGCTAAAGTAGTTATAGATGGTTCATTAATTGCAGCGTGAATGGTACCATCAAATCCTGTAACTGCGATGTCTTCTGGAACTCTAATGCCATTATTAATTAATGTTTCACATAAAGCTATCGCCATGATATCATTTGCACAAGCAATTGCATCAGGTTTCTCAATATTATTTTCTACAATTTGTTTTGCCAAATCCGCTGCTTTTATTCTCCAAAAATCTCCGTAAAATATACTTTCTTCACTATATTCTATTTCATTTTCACTTAATGCTTCACAAAACCCTGCCAATCTTTCTTCAGAATCATAATTTCCTTTTGGTCCAGTTAAACAATATATTTTCTTACAATTATGTTTTTTTATCAAATGTGATACTATGGTTTTGAAATAAAGTTTTTGATCACTAAATACAGAATTTATTCCAATAATATTTGAACCTACAGAAATACAAGGGATATTTAAGTTTTTCATTTTAGAAGATAGTCTATTTATTAATGAGCTTTTTAAAAATTTATTTGCAGCAAATATAATTCCGTCTAATTTTATTTGTTCAATCAGCTCATAAATATTTTCTTCACCTATAAAATGTTTAACATGATCACTTTCATTATTTTGATTTTTTGAAAAATTAGTTAAAACGATTACATCATATCCAAGAATTTTAGCTTGCTCGTCTATACCTCTCAATAATTCTATACTCAAAATATCATTTATTGCTGGAATTATAACTGCTATTTTTTTTAGACTGTCCATTAATAATCACCTCGATAGTACAATTAAATATTAATTTATTATATCATAAATTAATAAAAATAACAATATAACAATTAATATATATTTTTTTATAGTATTTTCGCACAAAAATGAACAAAAGCACAATAGCTGATATTTTTGCATTATTACATCATTGAAAAAAACATTCATACTATATATAATATAAATGAAATAATTTAATTTGGAGGAATATTATGTTGAAATCTAAAAAGAAAATAATATCAATTTTTTGCATATCATTAGTTATGCTATCCATTATGGAATGTGCTCCTAAAATATCTTTAAAAACAAGCATACCTAAGTCTTCTTTGGTTGTGTCAGCAGCGACTACTTATGATTGGAGTGCATATTTAAAAAAATCATCAGACTGGTATGGAACATCAGAAGCAATTACTTTAGCAGAGGATATAGTAAAGTATCAACTTTCAGATGGTGGTTGGAAAAAAGATATGGCTGGTTCGGCAACAGGTTCATGGGGTAAATCAACAACTGATAATAATGCTACAACTTCTCAAATAAT
>JAEXNS010000048.1 GCA_023439605.1 Bacillota bacterium
ATCTTGCAGTTATGTCTTATGTAGGAACAGCTAAAAAACATGGCAAAAACACTTTTCAGGCAATTCTCAACGTCTTTAAAGGCAATTTATTTTATGCCATTGAAGACTAAAGTCCTGAACAGTTACATTTATTGTTTAATTTAAACAAAAAGATATTATAGACTTTTTATTCATTCTTATAAAAAGGATGTGCATATACTGTAATGTCACCTTCTAGTTCACCAAACAACGTAAACCCCCTTGCCTGTAGTAATTCTATAAATTTTAATGTATTTTCATCTCTATGACTCATAACATATAAATCATATCTATCTGGAGATACAAGTTCCACTATATTCTCATCATTTGGATCCATTTTTATATCATTTTGATCTAAAATATATATTTCCTTTCTATCAGCAATATGAGGCAAAAACCAAGTATTTGAAATTACTGACGCATCTTGAGGAAGAGAATCTAAGAATGCCTCCATTGCTTCAAATCTAGTTTGCTCTTTTTGATACCTTTTATAGTAATTAGTTTTGTCCGATAAAAACGATGAAGAAATAATTATAGAAATTGTTGATGCACATATTAAAATATTATATCTTTCTTCTTTCTTTATATCGTCAATATTTACAATAAATAGGTACAACAACAAACATATGGTTCCAAATGTATATTGATAACCCATAGTTGCAGCATAACCATAACCTGAACCAATAACCATATTCATTATAATAAATGGTACAATCAGAAAAAACCTATACAGCTTACTGGTAATAAAAGGAATAAATAAAAGAGGTAAAAGAATTGTTACAAAAAATATTAATGTTTTTTCATTTATACATAAACTGAAAAAATACGAAGGATTGAGTATTACATTTTTCACCACACCAGAAAAACCATCCTCTGGATTAATAGTCAAATTACCAAAACGAGTTGCCGCCATCATTTTGCCGTCACCATTTTGATTTAACCAGTTTGTTATAAAACTAAAATAAATTGATGAAATTAGAATACCTATTATTCCATGTATACGTTTTTTTGTTTTTTCATCTATCAAGAAAAATAAAAGAATACAAATAACATATAAAGGTGCATCTTCTTTTACTATGCATATTAAAAAAATAAAAACATACATTAGTACAATTTTTCTTTTGTCCACAGCATATAAAAACCACATTAGCAGTAATGGTAAAAAAGCATTTTCATGAAAATCATAATAACAAGGAGATAATATTGCTATATTAAATATGTATATCATACACAAAGATAATAAATATAATCCTTTATAGTTATGATTTTTGGATATTAAATAAAAAGGAACTATTCCACTAAGAGCCAATACAGCTTGAACAACCAAAAGTGTATTTTCACTAGGAAACAATTTATATATAGGTAATATTAGATAGAAAATATAGGATGCGTGTACGCTAAAATGAGATAAAAATTTATCACGCTCACAAGTTGTTATTGCACTTAAATCTTCAGACATAGAATAATACATTTGTGCAAATATACCAAAATCAAAAGCTGATGTTGCAAATATTTTATTTTTATATACAGATGTAAAACCAATAAAAATACAAATACCTACTGAAAAAACAATTACTAAAAGTAATATTAATTTGTTAGGTATCCTTTCAAAAGTTTCTTTATCCAACTTTGAAAATAAATAAATCATAAATATTGAACACATTATAGAAATAGCTAAATTGTAGTATATATTGTCATTCATGTATACTGCACTAATTGAATAAAGCATTAATCCCATAAATAAAAATATAGGGTCAATTATTCCTGTTTTTTTTCGCAAAAAGAAATATAATATGGTTAAAACAATAAAAATCATCAACATATACCCTATATTTTCAACAAAATTTCTATCCAAAATATAATCTTGCCATGTACTAACTATATCATTCTTCTTTCCTAGATTAAAATTTATTAATATGTTTATACCCGAAACAATAAAATATACTGCAAAAATTCTGATAAATAACATTTTATCAAATCCATATTTAACAATTAAGCTCTTTATTTCATTATGTATTTTCTCTTTTTTTGATATTGGTTTTTCTTCAACTTCTTTTATATTATATTTTTTTATTAAAAAATCAATATCAATATCATTATTAATTATTTTATATTTTTTTTCATTTACTAAATTTATTTTCTTCATATGCTCTCCTTTTTTTACTTTGACAAATAAATAATTTCATTTTATCTCCTTTAATAAACTTATTTCGATTATTCTCTTATAAATCAAATCAATATCTCCCCATTTATTTTCCTCTCCTTTGAATTAAATTTTAAACTTATTAATTTGTCCTTTTTACTCTACATATATAACTTTAAACTTTCAAAAAATATCACAAAAAAAATTAAAATTAATTTTTCCCAGTATGCAATAGTCTTGCTGAAAGTAAAAAGATAGAAATCGAAACTATAAAATTAAATATTGATGCCATAATTAATCCTATTTCCAAGGAGAAAACAGATGAAAATATCAAAATAAAAATCAACAAAGGACCTACAAAAATCATTTTCACAAAAATTTTAATCATGGATTTTACCATTATTGCAATACCACTGCTTATAATCATTTCAAAAATAAATCCAACTGCCGAAGATAGTAAATCCAATGTTATAAAAACAAAAATCCAAGATAAACTGGTTAAAAAATCAGTTTTTAATATATAGGTAGCTAATAAAAAACCTGGAATAACGTTCAAAGCATTTTCTACAACTGAGCCTAATATAGTATATGCTAATTTTTTAAAAGGTTTTTCAGGAACTAAATATATAAAGCTTTTATCAACCTCTTGTGCTATTGGGTTTGAATTATTCATAATAAAAATAAAATAAATAATTATTCCAGCGATAAATTTATGTTATTTATCGAAAATAAGTTTTTCATTATCAAAGATACTATCCCTATAACAACGAAAGCTACTATAGAAGTTGAGGAAAAATAACCTATTTTCGCCGAACGCTTTATATTATATAATGCCTTAAAGAAGAACATGTTTGCTCCTTCTCCACGACCTATCTCATATGTTTCTACCTTTTTTATTTTTCTTTTAACTATTTTGTTTTTCCCCTCTGCAATAGCTTCAATTTTTTTCTGTTTTACTATTGCCGAATTAAATGCATCTTCATAAAAATCTGCTTTAATTTTGTATATTATATAAAATAATATTAAAACAGTAATTATTATAGAAGCAAATGATAACAAAAATCTTTTTAAATCACCTTCTAAATTATACATAACAAAACCTTTCAGGCTTCCTAATACAGGAATAACCCTGAACCATCTTAAGTTGTACATATTCAAAATACTGGTAATAGTTGTGAAAACTATTATAAACGGGATTATATATTTTTTTAATTTTTCTTTTGTATTTATAATGGTGTATGTAAATACAGATATTAACTTTGCAAATACAATTAAAAATATCCATGATAAATATAAAAATGCGCCCTGAAGAACACTCAATTTTGCAGAGTTGATAATGTTGGGTATTTGAAATAAGAAATAAATTGAACTAAATAAAATAAGCCCCATTTGTAAAATCAATCTAAAAAACAAAACCGACTGTGGCTTTAAAGGTGAGGCAAATAAAAAATTTACATCTGGCATAGTGAATATAGAAGCACCATTTTTTGAACCTGTATAAATATTATATGCAATAACTAGGATTATGCCATAACCCACAGCAATTTCAATGAATTTAAAAATCTCATCAACATCAAAGTCATCTTCCTCTTCAACTGTTTCTTCTACAACAACCTCGTTATAATTCTCTGTATTTTTTTCAACACTTTTTGATAAAAAAACACCTACTATTCCACTAGCAAAACCAAAAATAATAAAAATCATCAGTAAAATTATTACCCATGTTTTAAATATTTTTTTAATTGCGTTTACAAATGTATGTGTAATATAATAAGTAAAAAAACTCATGAGATAAGTTCCTCTCTATCCTCATCTTTTTTTTGCTCAGTTAATTCAAAAAATAAATCTTCTAACTTACTTCCGTTTTTCTCGTTTTCATCTTTATTTATATTCGCTAGTACTTTTCCATCTTTCATTATTAATGTTTGATCCCATAAAGATTCTACACTATCAATCATATGTGTACTTACCAGTAAAGAATTCCCTGCATTTTTCAATTCCAAAAAAATATTTTTGAGTTCTTTTATTGCGTGAGGATCCAATCCTATCATCGGTTCATCAAATAAAATAAGCTTTGGTTTTGGTAGCAAACCGCAACATATACTCAGCTTTTGTTGCATTCCCTTTGATAATTCATCACCAAACTTCTTCTTTTTATCACTTAATTCTAATCTTTCGAGAAGCTCCTGTGCATAGCTTTGATAGTCCTTAAGCTTATAAACTCTAGCAATAAACTCTAAATGCTCTGAAATAGTCAAATTCGGATACAAAGCTGGAAATTCTGGTATATACCCAATAAGTTTTTTTGCCTCTATACTTTTATTTTCATAATTATCTATGGTGATTGAGCCTGAAAACTTTAAAAATCCTATAATAGATTTTATAACTGTACTTTTTCCAGCACCATTTGGTCCTAATAAAACACATATATTTGATTTTGGAACTTCAAATGATATATCATCATTCGCTAGTAATTTACCATATTTTTTCGTCAAATTATTAACTCTTAACATTAAAATAATCCTCTTTTCTCTATAATCGAGTAGGAGGGAAAATTAAATAATTCCCCCGACCTCTCACACCACCGTGCATACGGTTCCGTACACGGCGGTTCCTTAGTTTTCACGAACTTTCAAGAAATAGCCTGTTAGGGTTAAATAC
>JAEXNS010000050.1 GCA_023439605.1 Bacillota bacterium
TTTCCGGTCGCCCTGGACCTTCGGTAAAATATCTCTGATTTGCATATATGGCTGAATAGGAACGAAAGAAGGTTCTTTATAATTGTGGTTAAATTTAAATTAAAAAATATAAAACTTGTAAAAGATACATTAAACAAAGAATTGGAATTTATGCTTGAGGAAGTAGAAAGATTTTCTGTAATAAGCGAGTCAATTTTATTAAATGCTCAAAATGAAATAAATAGAGCAAGAGCAGAATTGATACGTTTAAAATCAGAAGCTGAAATAATTATGGAAAAATCAAAAGCAAATCAAGCGTTGTTATGTAGTTATGAAGATAAACTGGGAAGTACTTTTGAAAAAATACAAATCTCAGAAGTGAAATTAGAGACAGCAAAAAAACTTGTAGATACAGCGAGTGAATTTTTAAATATGGCTCAGCAAACACAAATAAATTATTCAAAGGAAGATCATAACTTTTTGGAAAAAGCAAAGGAAACTGCTATATTAAACGCACAAAAAGAAAAAAAATATGCTCAAGAAAGCATAGAAAAAGAAGCGAAAACAAAAGCAAAAATAGAGGAAAAAATTAAACATATAAAGCCTAAAATGGACTTGTGTCGAGCAAATTTAAAAGCACTCAGTGAAATAAGGAAAAAGATAGATTTAGAAACACAGATTATGAATAAGTATGTGGAGGATCTAAGAAAATCATCTGAAAAACTGTATAGAGAAAGAGTAGAGCAGTTGGATAAAATGAAAAATAATATTAAAGCAATAATGGAACCAAAGCAAATTTCAGAAGATGCATTTAAATATGCAACGGCGTATTTAGAAGCCATGGATAAAATAATATATTAAAATATCGTCTATAAATGAATTGAAAAATTTCATATATAGACGATATTATTATATAAAGGGATAAAATCAAGAGGTGATAAAAATGGCATATAATGAAAATGGATTAGAGTGTTTAGAACCAAACTCCTTAAAACTGACGGCAAATTCCATGAAGGAAACTGTAGAACATTGTTTAGAGGAAAACAGAAAAATTAAGCATGCGTTATCAGCATATAGAGAGTGCCTAACAGATGATGTATCGGGAAATACTGCGGAAGTTATTTCGGCTATACATAAAAACATAAACAGGATAAATACAGCATATGTAAATGCTTATAGGCAATTAGGCATAGCATCTGAAATGCTAGAAAAATACGAAGCTTTATCAAAATAAATTTAAAAGAAAGGAGACCGCCATTTTATGCGGAAGAAATAATATGGATATAAATAAAACTATAATTGGTGCAGAAGGGTTATTGGATTTAGAATTTTATGAAGATGCAAAAGTATTATATGATAACATATATAAAACATGTCAAACTCATTATCGTTATTGGCTAGGAATGGCGAGATATAATAGTCAGAATTTCACAGATATAAGTATGCATACAAGAAACTTTGTTGAAAACGCTTTTGATTGTGTTAAAAGTATAGATGAATATTTATACTTAAAAGCTGCCATTCCAGATTTAAGTATGATTAAACCGTATTCAAATTATATATTGCCAGAAACACCTAAACCAAATACAAATGAAATCGATGATTTAAAAGCACCTCGAATAGATATTTCATATGAAATTTCTATTGCTGAGGCAAGAAAAGGAGAGCGTTTAAAGTATTTAAAGTTTTTATTGCTTTTAGTTATTTTATTAGGATTACCAGTAGGATTTATAGTTAGTTGGAACAATGATGTGAATCCGATAATGAATGCTTTTTATGAATGGCGTGAAAAAAAAGAATTAGAAAAGTTTACAAGTAACTACTATAGTAACATTGAAGTTGCGGAAAATAATCCTGTACAAACGGAGTCTGTGCAAACAGAAAATGTTGCCACTATAGAAGCATGTCCTTATCCAGTGCCTGAAATTGAAGTTAGTTATGGAATGAAAAGTGATGAGGTAAAATGGGTTCAATGGCACCTAATTCATTGGGGTTCAGCTATAGAGGAAAGTGGTAGATATGATAGTGAAACACGTTTAGAAGTTAAAAAGTTTCAAACTATCTATGAACTACGAATAGATGGAATAGCAGGACCAGAAACAAATACAAAACTAATAGAAGTTATATCAAATAACGAAAAAATTCAACCGTAAAAAATAAAAAACCATCAAATTATTATAATTTGATGGTTTTTTAAGCGGAGAAAGAGGGATTTGAACCCTCGCGCCGGTTGCCCGACCTACACCCTTAGCAGGGGCGCCTCTTCGACCTCTTGAGTATTTCTCCAAGTCGAATTAAAAAAATATAAAAAAAATAAGTGGCGGAGAGGGTGGGATTCGAACCCACGGTCCCTTTCGGGATCACTGGTTTTCAAGACCAGCTCCTTAAACCACTCGGACACCTCTCCGTTTCATTCAGCTTTATAAGTATATCACAAAGAGGTATAGTTGTCAATACTTTTTTGAAAAAAATTTAAATTTAAAAAAAGGCTGTTACTATTCAGCCCCTAATTTCTTAATGAATAAAAAAAATCAAGAATAAATATAACAGAAAAATCATAAAAACAAAAGTTTTCAACAAAGAAACGAAGTTTTG
>JAEXNS010000057.1 GCA_023439605.1 Bacillota bacterium
TTTGCATACTGCTTTAAGTTTTGAACTCCACTTAAATGTTTATACATTTCTGGATTTTCAACAATTGCACCTATATTTGATAATGCTTTTTCAAAATTGTTATTTAAATCACTATGGTTGACAATTATACTTCCCGAATCCATGGAGAGTAATCCTACTATAATTTTTATTGTGGTTGTTTTTCCTGCTCCATTTGGTCCTAAAAACCCAAAAACTTCTCCTTCAAAAGTTTCAAAAGAAAGATTTTTTATAACTTGTCTTTTCCCAAAATACTTGTTTAAATTTTCGACTTTTAGCACAGTTTGCAATTACTATCCCACCTTTTCATTTAAAATATTTTGATGCCAGCCTGTGATTTCTCTTATTTTCCATACACCTTTTTCTTTTGCCATTATTATACCCACATTTTCAAACTTAAGTTTAGTTAAATATACCTCATCCGTTGGTTTTTCGATTGCCTTTTGTTCTCCATGATATTGTTGAGTAAGGAAATCTTTATGTTCATTACCATAAACCATTGTTATAAAGTGAGGATTTCCAGCATATTCATAAGTAACTTCCATGGAAAATGTAATTCCCGCAGTGTTAGGTCCCGTTTTAATCATTTTAATCTTGCTGCTTATATTATGTTTGCATTTTTTTACATATCCTAATCCTAAATATTCTCTTCTTTCTTTTGTAAATATCTCTCTTTTTAAGTTAATAAAGTCTACTTTATTAACTCCCCAACTATTTCGATTTTCTTCCAATGGTTCAGCCCAATAAATATCAGCAATAGCATCTATTTTATCCTTAATTTCATTTTGCATTTCAGTTGGTAATGGTTCATATGACACATTTTGATATTTTGTAGGAGTAATAGATACATCCTCTATTTCTAGAACGTAATTTTGTATAAAACTTTCTATATCAGGTTTACTTGAGTTAAATGAAATAGTATCAAAAATAATGTAAATAATTAATGATAAAAATAATATTATTGCTAAAATAATTCCCCTATTTAATTTCTTTAATCTACTGCCTTTTTTCAAAAAATTCACCCTTTCCTAATTTATGTGTACTATTAATACTAATACCACTAGCATCAGTATACACCTAATAATTATATATGTCAACATTTTTTTGAAAAAAATTTTCAAAATCTCAGATTTTACAAATAAAAATGCACAATAACAATCGTTTATTTTCTACATTGTTAATAAAAAACATATTGATTTTTTGAAAAAAATAAGTTATAATGTATATATTGATAACGATATCACCAATTAAAAATTATACCCCTATACCCCATAAAAATTATTTCATATTTCGAATAAATACATATAGAAATAAAATTTCTAATATTAAAGAAATGAGGTGTACTATCATGAAAAAAACCATACTTATACTGCCACTTTCTATTGCTATTATAACTATAGGTTTAATATCTACAACATCACAAAAAGAAGCATTATATAATATACAAGACGAGAAAAACGTTCAGATAACCGCAGTAGTCTCAAATAACCTAAATGGTGCTTCTGTTACATATAAAACCGAACCTATAAAATTTAGTTTATCTACTGATTCAAAAATCACCTCTGATACTACAAAAACAATAACTGAAACAGAAATTATAACAACCACTGTTCAAACAACAAGTACACCACCAAAATTAGAAACTACAACAAATGTAACAACTACCGAAAAACCCGAAGTAGTTTTGACTGAAGAACCTGCTGTTATAATTCCTGTTCAACAGCCAGATCCTGAGCCTATTTTGCCGCCTGCAACAGATCCACCACCACCTCCTCCACCACCACAAACAGAACCTCCTGCACCTCCTCCAGTAGTTGTTGACCCTCAAATAGAACTATCTAACGACTTTAATATAGATGAAGTTATAAGACTTGTAAATATAGAACGTGCAAATGCAGGCTTACCTTCATTAAAAATGTCAAGTGTCGCAAATTCAGCGGCTGCAGTTCGTGCAAATGAAATAATCGTAAAGTTTGATCATGTACGACCAAATGGTCAATCTTGTTTTTCTGTTTTAGCTGAATGGGGAATTTCAAGTGGTTATAGTGGTGAAAATATCGCTTTAGGACAACGTAATCCAAGTGAAGTAGTAACCGCATGGATGAATTCTGCCGGCCATAAGAAAAACATATTAAATCCAAATTACACACATATTGGCATAGGCTATAATTTAAATGACAATGTAAGTATAGGATGGGTACAATTATTTATATCCCAATAAAAAATTTTTGTTTATATTGTTGATGTTTTAAAAAATATATGATATAATATGTAGCAGTATAGTTAATGAATATTAACTATACTGCTAATCATATTTGTTCTATTCCAAAAATGAGGTTATTTTATGAATTATAATTTATCAAAAAAAGTTTCTGAAATAAAAGCATCAGCAATAAGGGAAATTCTTAAATTTACTGCATTTCCAGACGTAATATCTTTTGCAGCGGGAAATCCAGCACCTGAAGCTTTTCCTATAGATGACATAAATGCCATCTCTTCTGATCTTTTATCGCAAAATCCAATTTTAGCCTTACAATATAATATAACTGAAGGTTATACACCTTTACGTGATTTATTAAAAAAGCAACTAAAGGAAGAGAGTTGCTTTGATGAAAACGTTGACGAACTTATTATTACTTCTGGTGCACAACAGGCAAATGAACTTTCCTGTAAAGTTCTTTGTGATGAAAATGACACTTTAATTTGTGAATCACCAAGTTTCATAGGCTCCCTAAATGCATTTAAATCATATAACGTAAATTTAGTGGGCATACCATTGGAGGATGATGGTATAGATATAAATTTACTTGAAGAAGCATTACAGAAAAATACTAACACAAAGTTGCTCTATGTTATACCTAACTTTCAAAATCCTACTGGAATAACAATGTCTTTTGAAAAAAGAAAAGCCATATATGAGTTGGCTAAAAAATATGATTTTATTATATTAGAAGATAACCCTTATGGTGAAC
>JAEXNS010000076.1 GCA_023439605.1 Bacillota bacterium
ATTTCTGGAGAAGGGTAACGTACAGATTGTTCGTAGTAGCTTACTGTAGCTTTTGATAACCAAAGCCTATCTGCTAATTGCTTTTGTGTAAGTCCAGAATTATGTCGAAGTTCCTTTAAAGTGTTGCCGAAATCAACCACCATTGCACCTCCTGTTCAATGATAGTTTACCACAATAAAGTATTACTATATTTGTTTTTTAGGTAATAAAATAGTTGACTTTTTTAAGGAGATTATGGTATAATAATAAGCAATTAAGTCTATTAAGATTAAAAATAAGAAAGGTTGTATTTTATGAATAATCATTTAAAGTCAATACTTGCAATAGTATTTGCATTTGCACTTTGTACATCTATGACAGGCTGTGGAGGAAGTAAGAAGAATCTAGAAGATCTCACTGAAAAGGATTTAGAAAATGCATTAGAGAGTTTGGATGTTGAGTATGGCTCAAATACTGAGTCTTTGACCAAATCTGAAAAAATTAATCCGTTTGAAAATCTTAAAGTTTATTTTTGGGGTACATCGCCTAAAAGTAATATTAGTATAATTGATGGAAGTAGTTCAGTTGATTACACACCTAACATAAGAAGCGGAATGAGAAATGGAGATAAAATAACAATAAAGGCAACATTGAAATCTGGTTATGAGGAAAGTTTTTCTTTGACAGAAACAGAAAAAGAATATTCAGTAGATGGGCTTCCTGCTTATGCCACATCCATAGATGAGATACCTGAGGATACAAAAAATAAAATGCTTAAACAGGCAAATGATTCTTTTGTAGCTTCATGTGCATCATGGAGAGAAGGTAATTCGTTAAAGCAGCTTGATTTTATTGGATATTATTTTCTTACATTAAAAGATGGATTTTCTCAGGATTCAAATGATACATATTCGTTTTATGGAGAACAAGATACATATAATAAATTGTACTGTGTTTATAAGGTTACATCGAGCGTAACGGGTCTAAAGAGACACGGTGATGGACAAACACAAGAAGTTGGAGAAGAAACATATTATTCCTATTTCAATTACTCAGATATAGTATTACTTAGTGATGGTAATTGTTCAGTTGATCTTAGTTCAGGCAGTATGACTTTAAATACAATCCCAAGTGATTATGGATATTATGACTTAATTCCAACATTCTACACTTATAACGGATATAAAGATCTAGATACTATGTTCAACGAATGTGTTACACAAAACATAAATAACTACAACTATGAAACAACTGTAAAATAAAGTTAGGTGGAGATTGTGATGAAAAAAAATAAAATAAAAATTCTTTTGGCAATGCTTGTGATTTGTACATCAATGACTGCTTGCAATAAAATAGCCAAGGATTTATCATCTTCAGAAATTGATGTAAAATTAGAAAAACAAACTTTTACAAATAATGAAGAAACTGAAAAGGAAATTGAAGTTACAGAAGAGGAAGTGTCAAATACTGATCCACGATATGTGCCAAAAGGAGAAAAGATATCAGATGATATACCGCTGAATGTCATAACCTTTTCAGATGACGGTGAACCGCTATTCACTATTGATATAAGCGACTGCACCCTTGCTGATTTGATTGAGACAGCGGAATTATCAGACACAAAGATAAAAGTGTCAAGTGAAGGTATAGTGACGAGGTACGACTCGCCAAACCTTTATTTGGTTACACAGTCATTCGATATCAATGGTGGAGATGATTTTGACATTGAAACTATAATCGGAAATGAGATAGTTACTGACATTTCAAGTTATGAGCCTTCAGATAGTCCTTATACCAATCAAAACACCAGTTATAGCGAAATGAAGATAAAGAACCTTAATATTTCAAGAACCATGACGGATAAAGAAAGATTAAGTTTTTGTGGTGGTGAGATAGGGTTTGGAACACCGAAAGCGGATATAGAAAAGCTTCTTGGCACAAAAGGCGAAGATGTTATCGTTAATCATAAGGATGGCTCTAAAGAAAAAACTCTGCAAGTATGGAAGAACAAAAATGCTACCTTGGCGATTAAATATGGGGATGGAACACATACTGCTGAAAAAGATACAGCGGAAGAAATATATGTGTTTGCAAATAATTAAGATGGGGGTATAGAAATGATTACTTTTAATGAATTACCGAAGTCAGCACAAAAAGCGTACAAGGTTTCTAATATTTTGAGAAAAGTTACTATGTTTTTAAGCATAATTATTGCCGTTGTGTGTATGTTTGGGTTTTCTAAAAGCGACGGAATATTCAATTCAATATTTGCAGGATTAGCTTTGGGTGGTGTTATCCATGGAATAGTTCACTATGAATTTATACTTAAAGCAATAATGAGAAAAACAATTCAAGTCGGCGTTATAGGCTTACTTTTCGGTCTATTTATATGCTATTTACTTATTTGCTTGACAGTTCCATTCTTAGGATTTATATTTGTAGTTGTTGATATTGTGCTACTTATTCTTAAAAAGCCGTTGGTTTATCCATTTGAGAATAAGTTTTTCTTAAATTCTAAAGCCGTTAAAGAGGAAATGGCTTATATAGTTTGGAATGATTTACAGAAATCAAATGATGGCGATAATGCAATGGATATGCTACAAAAGTTAAAAGAAATGGCTGAGCAAGGAGTTATAACAGATGAAGAATTTAATATTAAAAAAGCAGATTTACTTGAGCGAATTTAAAAATATAAAATTACAAATGTGATTATTATTGATTCTTTGTAATACTTTAACGATATTTGTTGATAATTTGCAAAAAATCCTCATTGAATGAACTTCGGTGAGGATTTTTATACATGTTTTTGATACTATGACTTTAAAAATAATTTCTTAAGCGTATAGTAAATAGTTTTGATTTTAGTAATGATTTGTGATATAATAAAATAACATCATTTGTCTTTGAAATTCAACTGGTGTACTT
>JAEXNS010000098.1 GCA_023439605.1 Bacillota bacterium
CGATACTTTTTCACTTCCGCAAAATGGACACTTTACTGTTGTTATTTTGGTTACCATAATAATTACCCTCTTTCTTTCTTTATAATTATTATATCGGCTGTAAATTAAAATACTTTAGGATATTACCGTATCCTGGCAGATAGTATATTGCCTTTTTTTCTACACTTCCTTCAGAAAAACTAGGAAATATAGTTATGGATATTGCAGTAATACCAGCCAAAGCTCCTGAAATAATTTTCTTAAACATAAAATCACTCTCTTTCTAATAAAATAATATATAATTTTATCCTCTTGAAATTATATATTAATATATTTAAAATACAAATTCTATAGTTTAAAAAAAATACAAAAAAACACCCCAAAAAAGAGTGTTTAAATTGTTACTATTCAACCATATGCATAAGGCAAAGATGTTTTAGCAAAAGTCTAGGTCGACTGGAAAACCCAGTCGACTCCACAGAGTCGAAACTCGTGCAAAACCTAAACTTTAACTTTAGTGGCTAATTAAATTGTAAACATTATTTTAATAATTATATGCCGATGTTATACCTAAGTACTCTTCTAAGCAAAGTCCGCTATTGTATACTTCTGTAGCTTTTTCTACACCCAAATATCTCAAATGCCATGATTCATACTTATAACCTGTTAGATGCTCCTTACCTTTTGGATATCTAATAATAAACCCATACTTATGACAATTTTCTGCAACCCATTTTCCTTCACTTGTATTCGCAAAACTATCAGAAATAGAATTCAAATCAAAAGCAAGTCCTGTTTGATGTTCCGAATGTCCTGGCCTAGCTGAATATGTATCTGCTACAAACTGACCATCTCTACTTACATAACCATTGTAAATGCTAGATTGAGTATTATAACTTCTAAACCCTGAGGAAATCCATATACTTAATCCCTGTCCACTTGCATCAGACTGCATTAAATTAAATGCTTGTTTTACTTCTTGCAGTAAATCACCTGGATAATAAGTGGAAGGCAAAGCATAAGTTTTATTTGCAATCAAAATCCCCTCTACATACGTGACTCCATCTATTACCTCTATATTATTCATGTTGTCTACATTTGTTTGAGGATTTAAAACTGAAGTTATAGCGTTTGCAACAGTTTCTTGTGGTTTGACCATAGGTACTGAAGTAAAAGCTGTTACAACTTGATTTTCTTCAGTTTTTTTATTAGATTCTAAACTAGCATCTTTGCTTATGTTTTCAATAACTTGATGGATACTTTCATCTGTACCAGTTTCAATAACCTCTGTTGTTTTATCTTTTGTAACAGAAGACGAAATATTATTTTCACAATCTGTTATTTTAATTGTTGTATTTTCGAACTTTTTAGTTGTTTTTTCACTGGTTTTTTTAGACGTTTTAATAGTTTTTTCGTTTTTATCTGTTTCCGTAGATACAGTCAACGCTTCATTTTCTATATCTTGAACCATACCGCATCCGCTTAAACTATGTAAAATCAACAAAAAAATCAATATAACCCAAATATTACGTTTCATTTTCTTCCTTCTTTTATATATTAAAAATTATTTACCTAAAACTATTTCATCACCCATGATATATTGTTTTAATATTGCCAAATCTGCAACATCTACTTGTCCATCATTATTTAAATCTGCGTTCAGTTTACCTTGTTCTGAAAGTTGAGCATCGTTTATTAAACATTGACATAGATATACCATATCTTTATTTGAAACAACTTCTTTATCATCATCTATATCACCAAAGATAGTTTCTTGAACCACATCTTCACTCCAAACAGCCAAGAACTTAAATGCACCTGTCAAAGAATCTAGATGAACTTTAAATTCGTCACCTGGTTGATATATTTCACCATTATATTCCCAACCAACAAATTTTAAATCCCCATTTGTAAAGCTACACTCTGGAATAGTTAAATTTTGATCATAAGTTTGTGACAATACTACTGTTGTACCCACCCCACCATTTGGAGCAAATCTTAAATAATATAGTTTAGGTTCCCATATTGCATAAACGGTTTTATCTGTATCTGGCATATAAAAACGTCCATATGGTTCATAAGACACATCATTTTCTTTATCATACCAACCAATTATTTTATATCCTATTCTAGATAATCTTGTTGGTCCAGACAAATCCAAAACTTCACCTTTGTAATTTATAAAAACAAAAGTTTGTGCTCCAACAACTCCATCTACTTCACCAGCATCATATATTAATTTCAACTCAGGTGTCCACGAGATATCCAAAATTACATCTTCATCAGGTATTACAAATTCTGCACCTAGAGGATAATACACCCCATTACAAATCCAACCATCTGATTTAAAACCCTCTTTTGAATATACATTTGCTGAAAGTTTTATTGTTTCACCTGTTGCAATTCTCTCAATACCTTCTGGTCCAAAATATCCCTGAGCTTTAACTTCTGGACCAACATCATAAGTAACTGAATGACTTGCAGCATAAACTGCTTTTAATTCTAAGTTTTTTTCTGGCATAGAAATAATCTCTCCACGTTCATAGGTGTTTTCACCATCTGTCCAACCCATATGAAAAAAACCTTCTTTTTCAAGTATCCAAATGGATAGTTCAACTTCTGTACCTGCTTCCATTGGATTATGCTTTTCTAAAATACCTTTACCACCATTTAAGTCATAAGTAATTGTATACAAAGTTGAAGCTATGTCTTCAACTTTTACTGTTTCAACATTTTCCTTTATTTCCTCTGCAATTGCACTAAAACTACTTGTCATAATAGAAAATGACATTATAGCCGCCATTGAAATAGATATAATCGATTTTTTCATAAATTAACTTCTCCTCAAATTTAATTTATGATAAACTTAATATTTTAACTTATTTAGTTTATCATTTAAATATTTTTTTGTCAAGTAACAATTTTACTTTGGAAATTGATTTTGCCCCTCTATTAAGGTATCCATAATTAAAGGAATATCTTTTTCAATTATCACTTGACCATAAATGTCTGTTATTTTAAAAGTATATGGACCACCACCCATTTCATTACTCTCAAAATAATTATAATGTCGCCTTGGCAATTCTTCAAATATACCTTTTGAATTTAAATATTCTAATCTGTATATAGGATATCTGTGATTTCTAACTTGTATCCCACACCAAAATTCGGAACTACCTTCTTTATATTTAAACATAACAGGAGTATTTTCAGCAGAATCTAACGGTATTATTCTCCAGCTAATTGGAACTCTTCCATCTATAGGGTTAGCCACTAAAGGAAAAGCATCTTCGAATAAATCTAAATCGCCTTTTTTCCCTTCTGGCAATAAATCTGTAACTAACATGTTTATAGTTCCTCTTTCACCTGTAACTTCAATATACGCACCAGCTAGCATTGCGTTGTTATAATCTGCTAAATTCATAGCCACAATCCAATAATCATCTCTTGAAATAGGGTCTAACATTGCACAACCACCCTCATATCCACCACCATAAAAAGTAGCCTCACCAATATGAATTACCCCTTTTTCTTCAAGTATAGAACTCTTATCAATATTTGACTCATTGATTTGTGTAGTCTCTTCTTCACCTCCAAATATAACCTTTTCTCCTAGTATGTATTTTGTAAAAATAGTTAAATCTTTAATATCTAATTTATTATCTAAATTCAAATCATAATTAGGTATTAATTCGCTAGGCATATTATTTATTCCTAGCATATGAGCCTTAAATAATATAATGGAATTCAAGCTCAAATCATAACTTACCTGAGACGCACTTGAATTTGTTTTGGGATTGAATAAATTTATTGAATAGAATAATACGATTATTAACACTAAATATCTTACATTTTTCATTTAGTCACCCCTTTATAAAAATATATTCAACAGTTTTTTAACTGTTGAATATATTTAAAATCAAATTATTTCCCTAAAGCAACTGAATCTCCCATTATTTTCTGCTTCATTAAAGCCAAATCTGCAACATCTACTGCACCATCATTACTTACGTCAGCAATTTTAATTTTACTTTCAGATAAAGTAATTTCTTTTATTAAATATCTACTCAAAATAACTAAATCTGCATTATCAACTCTACCACTTCCGTCTAAGTCACCATAAATTGAAGTACCAGCTGTTGTTGTTTGTGAAGATACAGTTGTTACTGTAGTTGTTGTAACTGGTTTAGTTGTTGTAACTGTTGTTTCTTTTGGTGTTGTAACTGTTGTAGTTGTGGTTGGCGTAGAACCATCAGGCTCAATTCCACCTACTAAAACTCCATCATTATATACACATATATAATCTGTTTTTTCACATGTTCCTAAAAACGCGTCTTTTTCTTGTTTTATTCCTGTATGACTCCAGTCATCTGTAGGATCCCAGCTATTTAAATATGCATAGGTTCCAAGTGCAAATTGGTATTTTTTATTCGAGTTTGCCACTGGATATCCTGGCCACGAAACTTCTACATAATATACTGTTCCTTTATACTGTATTGGACCAGATAATTCTGCTGCAAAATCTGTTTCTGCTGCAGTTTGATCATATAACTGTCTAAGTTCCAACTGATTTTTATCTATAGATGACATTCCTTTTGTATCGAAATAATATCTTACAGAAACATTTTTTGCTGGTTTGTTTGAACCTGTATAGACATATAATGTTATTTCAGATACTTTTGGTGCCTCCTGAGCTATATCAACACAGAATGCTTCAACCCAAAAAGCGTTGCTTGTAGGTGAGCCTGGTTCTTCAACTATTGGAGGTGGGAAATCTGGAGTTACCTGCATAGATGGAGTCCCAAAAAACTCATATAAACCTGCACATGCACCTACAAAAGCTGCATTATAGTCTATAGTAACTTCATTATAAATCCAATCTGAAGTTACGTCATTGTGTTGATCCTTTGCATCTGGTCCACCCACAAGTGCACCATAAAGAACATATTTATGTTTACCAAGATCTTCACACTTACTTAATCCCGAAGCTGCTCTATGGTGTGGATACTTAGCCGAAGAATCGCTGTATCCAACTATGTAACTACGATTTAATGGATTTTTCCCCATCAAATATTCCATTTGACCTTTTGCCCATTCACCATATTTCGAAACTCCACCATTATATTTATCATATACTAAAGCTATGAGCTGAGCCGCTGTATTATAACGTGCTGAACCCCATACACTAAAGAATGCATAGCCACCTGGTGTAGTAAAATCTTTTAACCATTTGTCAAGGGATTTTTCAATTTGCAACCAAAAATTAGCATCCTCGTATATCGTTTTATTTTGTGCTGTTCTATACATATTTTGTAGTTCTAATTCCGGATATTTTTTATCAATAATTCCAAATAAACTAGAAACTCCGTTCCACATATCATTCCAGCATAACATCCATCCACTAGGTGCATAATAGTCTAAATATTTACACGCCTCTTCTAGGTATGCTTTATTTTCAGTAGCTAAGAACAACCACGCAGCAGCCCAACAATAATCATCTTCCCATTTACTAGATACATAAAAAGCTCTTGGTCCTTCTGCATTTAAACTTAATTGTTTCTCATTTTTTTGTGCAAAATCAAAAAGTGCTTTTGCATAATCTAAATTTTGCTTAGCATACTCTGGGTCTGAATCCTTAAAATTCAAATAATTTATTGCTAAAGAAGCAGCAGCAGACACAACATAATCAGTTTGTGGATTTTCCTTTGTTAAGAAAAAAGCTTTTCTCTTCATTTCATCAATTTCTGGTGAATTCCAGTATGCATGGTCTATTTCACCTTCTCCAACTTGATAACAAAACGCCATTACTTCTCCAGCAGAATTTCTAAATGTACACTTCATAAAATAATCATTAAAATATCTTAATATAGTTTCCATGTGATCTGACTGACCTGTAGTTTTATATGAATCTTTAAATTCATAATATCCCCATCCCAATGTGGCACCAGAATAGTTTTCTGGCATACCAAACTTTACATGGTCTCCTGCATCATGAAATCCACCTGCAACATCCACTGTTCCGTCACCATCTGGGTCTAAAATCGATTTGTTTGCTGTAATAAAAGAACTTGTTAAATTTGTATACTCCCCATTTAAAGGTACATTTGCATCATATGTATGACAATCACCCCTCCAAGAATACAAATTGTTTTCATCAACCCCAGTTCCACACATATTTGCATCATAAAAATACATGGAATACTGTAATGCCTTTGCAAAATTAACTTCAACTTCTGCAGCATTAACTTCAGCTATGTTTATTGAACTAGCCGATGAAAAAACAGATGAAATAAGCATGACTGAACTTATTGCTAAAGCTTTTGCTCTTTTCGCAAAATTGTTTTTTGTTTCCATCAAAAATTATCCTCCCTTAAATCACATTGTTTTAGTTTTTACGTATTTAAAAATAACATTTTTATTTTATTCGTTTTTACACGAATTAAATCTAAATAAACATCATCCCAATAAATTTTGTGGCGTTGTCACATTTTTTTCTAGTTGCTTATCTGCAATTAATTGTATTTGGCTATATAAACCAGAGGCCTTTTGTGCTGCTACTCTAGCTTTTTCATTTAATTCATCTATTTTTTCTTGTTTTTCTTTAGTCATTTCTGTTGTATCTTGAATTAACTTTAATAATTCCATTGCAGAATTCAATTTTTCTTTTTCATTTTCACAAATTTCCGATAATTTTTCATGTTCATCTTTAAATGCAAAAGGTACATTTAAATTTATAATTTTATCCAATAAGCCAATTGCTTCTTCATTAAATTCTTCTGCCTTTTCTATGTTTCCAACAGATGCTTTTTCAGAAACACTTTTTGAAGCCTTTTCGTATTCAGAATATATACTTATCACATTTGAAGCGTATTCTGTTCTTGTCAATATTTCTTCACAAGATGAAAAAGTAAATATCATAATAAACAATAAAAATCCACAAATAAACTTATTTTTCAAATCCATATTTCATCTCCTTAATTTATAATAAACTCATTAAATATTTTCGTGCATTATTTGTGCTATAGAACATATGTATTGTACATTATCTACACAAATAAAATGTTATAATACATAATAACTAGTAATTTTATTTTAAAAAACCAAGAAAAACAAAATCAAAAAAATATAATTTACTAAAATAATTATATCATATAACATTTTCATTGTAAAGTTAATTTTATTATATTTTTTATAAAAATTAAAATAATGCTAAACATAGCAGTTTAGCATTATTTTAGAACTATTCAATTAATGTTTTTAAATAATTATAAGATTGTTTTATACCATTTTTCACTTCTAAAACATAACGTCTCACAATATGTCCTGTATACTCTCCATTTTTCAAAACATATAGCAAATTAGAATCTTCTTCGGTTGGAATCAATTCAATCTGCGTATTTACGCCATCTTTTCTAAAATATGAAATTACTATTTCTGATTCTCCCTTTGGTTTTGCTTCATAATCCACAACTTCAAATTGTAGACCATTTAAAGAACGATACAAAGCATAAAAATCATCAAACTTATCTTTAGCTAAAATCTTGCCATTTATCTCATATTGTAACTCTTCTATGTTTGTACTATTGTCCTCATTTATAATTTTAATTATTAATGTTTCCTCGCCCATTTTTAAATCAATTTTATCCAAATCAATTAAATATTCATTATGAACATCTCTAATAAGCACATCCACTGTTTGATAGTCAAAAAGAAGTATAGGTCCTATATTATAAACAGAAACTTCTTTTTTATCCGTATCATACGCATAAATATGTTCTGCGTTTCCATCTAATTTATTACCAAATAATATATTTGCTGTTTTTTCGCCATTTGAAATATACAATTCATATGATGGTTTATCAAGTCCATATTTAGATAAATCTTCTGGATTTTGTTCTATAAATTCAATTGAAGTTGCTCTAGTGATAGAATCAACCAATGAAACAACGTTAGCTGTATTTATTTTGAGTTCTTCATAAGGCTCTTTCATAATCCATGAACTGTCTTTTTTCATATCAAAAATTACTTCACCAGATTTAACATATTTTATATAATTAATCGAGTTTGAATCTAAGACATCGAAAAGATACGCACTTTTTATATGTTCTCTAGTTGCAATAATTTCATCTCCATCAAACAATGGGATTGTATATACATTATCTTCGTCATTTACCCTAACATAGTAACTGTCTTTAGTTGGAGTCATATCTCCCATTTCCAACTTATTTTTATCTCCATTGCTTAATGATATAGTTATAATCATGTTTCCTTTTAATCCAAAAGATTCATCTTTATTTCTATTTTTCGCCACTATTCTTTCTGCTTTTAAATCACTCATGTATGTTGAAATGGCAATAAGTTTGTTTTTATTAAATTCGAATTTTTCACCTTTTACCATTTCCCAAACATCATTATTGACTTCAAATTCAAATGTTCCAGATTCATTAACTATTCCTAAGGACTTGACATCATTTAAATTGAAATCAAACAAATTTAAATTATTTTTTTTATTGTTATTGTTTTCATTTTTATTATTGTAATAATCTATAATAAAAAAAGTAGCAAATGAAACCAAAACAAATATAATTACTGCAATTAAAATTTTACCATATTTCACTAAGAATTTCTCCTCCTTAACCAAACAATTACACCGACAACAGATATTAATATAGGTACCGAAATCATTATAACAAGTAAAAAATCACCTGTTTTCTTATTTGGAATAGATATGTAATCCACTTGTGTCATTTTATTAGACAGCATTATATTGGTATCCGTTAAATCCATCCAACTTACGGTTACAAAAAACAAGTTTATAGTCATAGGCATTTCAGAGGTTTGCCAATCACCTGTTAACCCTGCAAGTGTTTTATCTGTCAACATATCTGCACTTCCAAAAACCATTAGTTTTGAATCTTTTCTTGATTCGTCCTCAGCATATATAGCTAAATCTAATGTCCCTTGTGGAATTTTAGCATCTAAATGAGTCCCTCCAAAAGTTTCACTGGTTGTAGTAGATTTTGTTTTTATAAGAGATGTAACCTTTAGCTTTTCATTATTAACTATAGCAGGATAAAAGCTTCTAGAATTAGGTATAAAAGCAAGCATTGGGCTATCATCTTCAACTAATGCAGAAGTAAGTTCTGTTTCTTGTAAATCTGATATTATAAAATATTTATCATTTGGTGCATGATTATTTTCATCTGTTTCAAATACTTTATTATAGTCCATTGATATTCCATATTCATACATTATTTTCTCGAAATTTAAATAGTCTAGTTTAGCATCATTTGGTGACATCATCAAAATCATGTTTCCACCATTCAACATATATTCATCTATTTTTTCTTTTTCTTGATTAGATAAATCATTTTTAGGTGCTGCTACAATCATTATTGATGTATTTTTTGGCTCTTTATCTAGTTTAGTTAAATCAAGTTCTTCTATAACATAATTTTGTGATTTTAAATTTGTAGCTAAAAAATCATATTCCGAGTATTTCTTTTCTCCATGTCCAGTCAAAAACACTATCGACGGATTGGTCCCATTCACTAAATAATTTATTGCTGCCACAATTAACGTTTCTCCTTGATAATAACTATCACTAGTTTGATTGTTCACTGTTGTCAGTGTATTGCCTTTTACTTTTCTTTTATTATCCCCCACTTTTACAACTATATCTCCATATGTTAGTTGTAAAATATCATCAGGGTCTAGTGCTTTTACTTTTTCTGGTTCTTTATATGGAGAATAATAAGAAACTTTTATTTTTTCATACTCAGACATTTTATCAAGCGAAGTTAAAACCATTTTCAACTCCATATAACCTTCATCACCAGGTTTATATTTTTTCAATTCATCAATATCTGCTATTAAGATAATCTCCACCTCTTTTTCAAGAGAAGTTAATACCTTTTGTGTTACATCATCTAAAGAATACATTTTGTTTGGTGTCATATCAAATTTTACATCAAATTTTGTTGACAATATATTTAATGGTATAATTGCAACTACAATTAACACCGCCATAATAGCAGAAACTATATTTATTTTCAATCCTTTTTTCATCTTTTTACCCCCTGCTCCATCTTCTTTTTTCTATTGAAATCATTGTAAAACAAAGAATAACAGCGATAAAAGATATATAAAAAATTAAATCCGAAAGACTAAAAATTCCACTTGCAAAATCAGCAAATCTTGCCTTAGGTGAAAT
>JAEXNS010000181.1 GCA_023439605.1 Bacillota bacterium
ATAGCTCTCTCATACATATTCTGCAGAGTCCATACAGATATGCCTCCATCAATAACGTTTTTACTGAAATTGGTCGAATCATTCCATCCACCACTTGGAGTAATTTTTGAAGACACAGATGGAGATAAATCATTATTTTTCCAGATCTTCTGAACATAAGCTGTGTCTATCTTGTTTCCACCCCAATGTGAAAGTGCCAGCTTATTTCCTGAAGTAATATACTCTTCTTCAATATCAATACCTGAACGATTTTGATAGAAATAATTCAAAGCATTTGTAAGCATATTATGATTGCTATCTGAATAAATGTTAGAATCAATTTTGAAATCAAATGATCTCCATTCACCTACCTTTATATAATATCTACCATGTGTTTGAAATTTTGTGAAATCAAGTTTACAAACACTATCTCCTGAATCAGCATCTTTAAATTTTTTTCCTGATATGCCTGTGTAAACTACAGCTCCTGATTGTGCATCACAAACATTAAATTCATATGTTTCTTCTGTAAGATCGATTGTTGAAGCACCGTAAAGAATATCTCCCTTATTATCACCCAGTACAGCAACTTTACTTAACCCCGCACAATATCCAAGTTGGTTTACCGAAATGTAATTATTAAGTTTTCCGTTGGGAGCATACTTTTGAATATCTACATATCTACTATAATCACGGTTTACAGCACCATATGAATTCGGATGAGATGAATCACAATCATCACATGTCTCACAAATTATTGACATCTCATCAAACCAAATTTCATCTCCGTCTATAGCATTCCCCTCATAATTAGTACCTTTTGCATAATGGAATGCCCACTCTGCAGAATTAATATCTTTAGTAGGAATAAATGTTCCTGATACTTCTTGATATTCTGTTGTCAACTTAAGTGCCTTACCCCATTGACCGCCCATATGAGGACCCATTTGCATTTTATTTTCGTTTAGAACAAAGTATTCTTCATCACCCTTGATGTTAGCTATCTTTGAGCAAAGTTCCATTCCCTCTCTCTTAGCCTTAACTTTAAAGATTACTGTGTATTCATGATTTGCCTTGAAGTTTATATTTCTACATCTTGTTTGAAGATCCCATTTTTCGCCGTCAGCACCTTTGGCACTTATAATTTTTAAATGAAGTGCTCCATCCTCGATAACAAAATCTTGCCTAGCCGGACTGGATTCACAAGTACGCCAAGGCAGTAATTTATAATCGAAACTTGTTTCACCAAGCACCTGCCCTGCTGAAACGCTCATAATAGGAATTGCTACTGAAGTAGCGGCGAGAATAGCAACTGCTGATATAGTAGCTATTACTCTTTTTAGTTTTTTACTTGACATTTTTCTTCCTCCTAAAATTAAATTTTTAACTTCAATTACTCCTCTAGATATATATTAAAATGAAGTCTCAAACTGTTAAAATAAAGTTACTATTCAGCCATATGTATAGGGCAGAGACATTTTACCGAAGGTCCAGGGCGACCGGAAAGCCCGGTCGACTCCGAAGAGTCGAAACCCTTGTAATACTAAGTTCCATAAGAAATAAAGTGTTTTAGAGTCTAAATAGTATGAGAGACAACAAGATTAATTTTTTAAAATAGCTATTTTAGTCGAAATTCATTTAATTTTTAACTTTAATGTTAAAAATATTATAACATATTTTTTTCCAAAAGTAAAGTGTATTTAAAAATAATTCAAAAAAAATGCAAAATTAAATGAAAGATAAACATATAAAAATTTATAAATTTTAAATATAAACAACAAAGAAATTTCAAATATTATTTATAATATAACTAATGTTAATGAAAATATATCACAAAAAATATAAAATAATTTAAATAGTAATATAAATCAATCTTTGTTAATATTCAGCCATATTTATAAGTCAAAAATGTTTTACCGAAACAGGAAAGCTTGGTCAACAAATGTCGTCAATGCCGAAGCAATTTATGAGGCTCTGCCTCAATCTCTGCTTCTTTTTCTATCGCAAAAAGAAGCAAAAAAGCTCTTAAAGCATAAGAATTTCGCTTTCTGCACAAAGCGACCAAGGGCGTTGCCCTTTGGAAACCTACGATTTTTTGAAAAAAATCGAGTAAAACTTTATTTTTTTCTTAAGTTGACGACATTGGCTGAACGATAACATCTATAGACATATCTATAAAAAATAAAAATAAACGCTTTCGATTTAAACTCGAAAGCGTTTATTTTTATTTTGTTTCTGTAAATTTATTTATAAAATCAAATACACTTTTTTCATATTTTTCTTTTTCTTCATAAAAAGCCATTCCATGCTTTGATTTTTCAAAAGTCACTAGTTCTTTTGAAGAATGGGTTATTGAATCAAACACATTTTTCCCCATTTGAAATGTATAAACCTCATCTTGTGTGCTATTCATAACTAAAGCAGGTGTAAAACTGCTTGCCATTACATCACTTGGACTTACTTCTTTATATCTATATCCATAATTCATATAAACTGATTCACTTGAAATTTTATTTATCAAATTAGGGAAAGGTAATTTTGCCTGTTTAATCTTTTGATCCATTAAATTTTCTAAATCATCATAAACTCCATCTAAAATTATAAAATCCAAAGTTTCTCTACCAAACTGAGTAGCAGAATGATATGCCGCAGTAGCTGCACCAACCCCTTGACCTAAAACACCCAGTACTGGATCTGTTGTAAATCCACTAGAAATATAGTCAATTACTTCTTTTAAGTCATATCTTTCATAAAATCCGTATGTAACATTTTTTGCTGTGTTAGAACCATGTGCTCTTTGGTCATACATGGCTACATTGAAGTCATTTTCTAAAAACATGTCTGCTATAGGATACATGGACTTTTGATCTTTACCATAATCATGAACCAAAATAACTGTTGGCTTATCATAATCTTTTTTATTTTTGCATATATATGTTATCATTATATTATTTTCAAATTCTGAAGAATATATGTTTAATCTTTCAGTAGAACCCATCCATCTTTTTTCAAAGTCCTCATAGTCATAATTTACTGTTTTAAGAAAACTTAAAGATGCGTCACTTGATTTTTTTTCCGACATTTTAGAAGGTATACTAGAAGATAAAGAGAAACCTAATACTGATGCTATTAAAATTAATATTATAAAAATAACTACTCCTATAATTATTTTCTTTTTTTTCATTTTAACTCGTCCTTTCAAATTATTTATATATATTTTAACAAATTTCAAGATTAAAATCAATACATTTTATATAATTTTCATATAATTCACTTAATATACACAAAGAACTACAATAAGAAATCTTTTATAGCTTTTTTATTTTTACTATTCATCCACTAAAGGATATATGCCATGAAGGTCTAGGGAGACTGGAAAGCCTAGTCAACTCCACAGAGTCGAAACTCCTTCAAAATTGTAAACCATACCTTTCTTTATAAATATGACTGATACTAAAATGAATTTAAATAATTGATAAAACCTTTGAAAATTGATTAGATTTTATTGTTATTCAGACATTAAAGGTAAAGGTTTCGTTTGGCAAGGATTTCGACTCTGCGGAGTCGACCGGGCTTT
>JAEXNS010000205.1 GCA_023439605.1 Bacillota bacterium
TAGTAGGTTCATTTTCTGCCTGTCAAGGTAAAGTAAAAATTAAAAGCGGTAGCTCAACTTCCCAAAAAACAGAAGTTACATCTACAAAGATTAAAGATAAAGTAGATAAAGAAAAAGATGATGAAACAGTAAAAATCGAAGTGGATGAGAAAGTAAATGAGGATTTGGAAACACCAAAATTCTCGGTAAATAGTGGGTTTTATGATGGGGATGTATCTTTAAAAATTTACTGTGATTCCGATGATTATGACATTTATTATACTATAGATGGAAGTGAACCAAGCACTAGCACCCAAAAATACGAAAAAGAAATTGCAATAACTGACAGAAGTGATGAAAAAAATATCTATTCAAATATAGAGGGTATTGCACCACAAGAATTTATTCCAAAAGATAAAGTTACAAAGGCAACAGTTGTTAAAGCCATTGCTGTAGATAAAAATGGAGATAGAAGCAAGGTAGCTATAAACACATATTTTGTTGGAATTGATATGAAAAAGCAATATAATAATCTTGCAGTTATGTCATTGTCTTTAAATTCAAATGATTTATTTGACTATGAAAAAGGCATATATATACAGGGCAAAGTGTATGATGAGTGGGTAGAACAAGGCGGTAATCCACAATCACCAGAGACATGGACTTTTCCGGGAAATTATTCTCAAAAAGGTGCTGATTGGGAGAGAAAAGCACATGTACAATTCTTTGAAAATAATGGTGAGTTGGGCTTTGAGTGTGATATGGGTATGCGTATACATGGAAAGGCTACTAGATCTTATTCACAAAAAAGCTTTAAATTATATGCTAGAAAAGATTATGGAATGAAGGACTTGGAGTACGAAATAATTCCTAATAATTTAAAACAAGGCGATGATACTAGCCCTGTTACTAGTTACGATAGAATTATAATTAGAAATGGTGGAAATGATAATGAATATACAAAGTCAAGAGATATTTTTATACAAAGTATTACAGATGATAGAAACTATTCTACACAAGCATATAGACCAATAATAGTGTTTATAAATGGAGAATATTGGGGTGTGTATAATATAAGAGAAGACCAAAACAGTGATTTTATTCAAACACATTATGATATACCTAAAGAAGATGTTGTTATGATTAAAGTCGGTGAATTAGAAGAAGGAAATGAAGACGATATAAAATTTTATGAAGATCTTTTAGCATTTGCAAATGATAATGATTTAAGTTTAAAAGAAAATTATGATAAAATTTCTGAAATGATGGATATTCAGAGCTTTATAGATTTTTATTGTGTAGAAACATATATTGCAAATATAGACTGGATGCAATATCACAATAACTATAAATTATGGCGTTCTAGAACTGTTACTGACAAACCCTATCAAGATGGAAAATGGCGTTGGATTATGTATGATACAGATTATTCACTTGGAATATATTCTAATGGAGATACATATAAAGATGACACATTAAGTCATGCTTTATCAATATTATCAGGCACAACGGGGGATGAAAAGCGTGTAATTTTATTTAAAAATCTAGTTAAAAACGATGAATTTAAAAAGAGATTTACAACAACATTTATGGATATTGCAAATGAAAATTTTAAAAAGGAAAATGCAATTGAAAAGTTTGATGAACTTGTTAAAATTTATAGACCACTTATGAATGAGCAGCACAAGAGATTTGGCCCTATTTGGCTTGCATCGTGGGAAAATGACACAATCGAGTTTTATGATCAAGAAGTGGAAAGTGTTAAACTTTTCTTAAATAAAAGAGGAGATCATGTTGTGAAGATGCTTACCAAAAATCTAAATCTTAGTGGAAATACTGTAGATGTAAATTTAAAAACAAGAAATGCTGAAAGTGGATTGATAAAAGTAAATACAACAATACCAACCTTTAGAGAGGGGAGTTGGGTAGGTAAATATTTTACTGATTATCCTATAGAAATTTCAGCAGTTGAAAAGGAAGGATATAAGTTTGTAAAATGGACAGGAGCTATAGATAGTAAAGAGCCAACTGTAAAATTAGATTTAAAAGAAAATATTGAAATAACAGCTGTATTTGAAAAACAATAGAAAATAGTTATTATTCAGCTACAAAGGGTATAGTTTACGGTTTTGCAAGGATTTCGACTCTGCGGAGTCGATTGGACTTTCCGGTCGCCTTGGACCTTCGGCAAAACATCTCTGCCCTATACATATGGCTGAATAGATATAAAAAACCACCGTTTGAATAAGTAATTTATTCAAACGGTTTTTTATTTAAGAATGGCTTGATTTGGGATGAAGATTCTTTCAACCAGCAAACATACCTTTTAGTTTATCAAAAAAAGTTTGACGTTTTGCATAATTTTTTTCTTCTAATGATGCTTCAAATGATTTAAGTAAATCCTTTTGGTGTTTTGTTAGGTTTTTTGGAACTTCTACATTTATCTTAACATACTGGTCACCTCTATCTGAGCGGTGAAGTTTTTTTATACCTTTTCCACGAAGTCTAAATATGGTTCCAGTTTGAGTTCCTTCGGTTACAGTATACTTTACGTTGCCATCTATAGTAGGCACTGTTATTTCGTCTCCCAAAACAGCTTGCATATATGTAATTGGAATTTCGCAATGAATATCAAAACCATCACGTTGAAATACTTCATGTGCTTTAACTTGTACAGTATCATTGAGGTGCCCACTAGGACCGCCATTTACACCAGCATCACCTTGACCAGATACACGTAAAGTTTGACCATTATCTATGCCTGCTGGAATATCCACAGATATAGATTTTGTAACTCTAATTCGTCCTTTTCCATTACATTTTGGACATGGCGATGAAACGATTTTACCTTTTCCATCACACCTAGCACAAGTTTTTTGTGAAGAAATCATTCCAAAAGGGGTTCTTTGAGTTACTTTTACAACTCCTTGACCATGACATTCAGGACAAGTTTGAGGAGAAGTTCCTTTTGCAGCACCGCTTCCACCACATTCGCTGCAATTTTCCATTCTACTTATATTGATTTCTTGTTTTTTGCCATTACATGCTTCCATAAATGAAATAATTATATTTGTGTTTACATCTTGTCCTTTTCTTGGTGCATTTGCACTCGAGCCTCTACTACCGCCACCAAAAGAACCACCAAAAGCTCCTCCAAATAAATTATCAAATATGTCGCCCATATCGCCAAAAGGGTTAAAACCACCATTAAAACCACCATTGAACCCTCCACCACCATAGTTTGGGTCAACTCCAGCATGTCCAAATTGGTCATAACGCTCTTTTTTAGATGAGTCAGAAAGCACCTCATATGCTTCGCTTACTTCTTTAAACTTTTCAGCACAATTTTTATCATCTGGATGCATATCGGGATGATATTTTCTTGCTAAAGCTCTATATGCTTTTTTTATTTCTTCATCTGAAGCGTTTTTTGAAACGCCTAAGACTTCATAATAATCTCTCTTTTCTGCCATATTTTCCTCCAATTAAAAATGTTGAAATATATTGAGAATATTTAAGTTTATACAGATTTTGGGTGGATAAGAATCCACCCTATTAATCTCGTTATTATTCAGCTATCTCAATATTTGGTTATTATGCTTCGGTGTAATCAGCGTCCACGACTCCATCGTCATCAGTTTTTTCTTCATTAAAATTAGAGAAATCAGGTTGTGGTTCTTCTCCTTGTGGATTTGCAGCCGCACCTGCTTGTTGATATATTTTTGAAGAAACTTCATAAAAAGCTTTTTGTAACTCATCTGTTTTTGCTTTAATATTTTCAACAGAATCATTTTTGATGGACTCTTTTAATTCATCACATTTTGATTGAATAGAAGATTTTTCATCAGAACTAACTTTTTCACCAAATTCACCAAGTGCTTTTTCACATTGGAAAACAAGGTTTTCAGCATTGTTTTTTGTATCAACTTCTTCACGACGTTTTTTATCCTCTTCAGCAAATGCTTCAGCATCTCTAACAGCTTTTTCTATATCTTCTTTGTTCATATTTGTAGAAGCTGTAATTGATATATTTTGTTCTTTTCCAGTACCTAAATCTTTTGCAGATACATGAACGATACCATTTGCATCTATGTCAAAAGTCACTTCTATTTGAGGAATTCCTCTTGGTGCTGGGGCTATACCATCAAGTCTAAACATGCCTAATTGTTTATTATCTTTTGCAAATTCACGTTCACCTTGAAGAATGTTGATATCAACAGCAGATTGATTATCAGCTGCAGTTGAGAATACTTGGGATTTTTTTGTTGGGATAGTAGTGTTTCTTTCTATAATTCTAGTACATACACCACCCATTGTCTCAAGGCCAAGTGAAAGAGGTGTAACGTCTAATAATAATAATCCTTCTTTTACTTCTCCACCAAGAACACCACCTTGATATCCTGCACCTAATGCTACACATTCATCTGGATTTATACCTTTAAAGGGTTCTTTGTTTAATCTCTTTTTAACTGCATCTTGAACAGCAGGAATTCTTGATGAACCGCCTACCATCAATATTTTGTGTAAATCGCTTGGGCTTAAACCACTGTCACGGAGAGCTTGATCTACAGGTCCCATAGTAGCTTGAACTAAATCAGCTGTAAGTTCATTAAATTTAGATTGTGTTAGAGTTAAATCTAAGTGTTTTGGGCCAGTTGCATCTGCAGTAATAAAAGGTAAGTTTATATTTGTTGTAGGTGTAGAGGAAAGTTCAATTTTTGCTTTTTCAGCAGCTTCTTTTAATCTTTGCATTGCCATTTTATCATTTTTTAAATCTATACCTTCGGTTTTCTTGAATTCTGCAGCCATCCAGTCAATAACCCTTTGGTCAAAATCATCACCACCAAGATGGTTGTTACCAGCTGTAGCTAAAACTTCAGTTACTCCATCTCCCATTTCTATAATAGAAACGTCAAAAGTACCACCGCCTAAGTCATAAACCATAACTTTTTGGTCTTCTTCTTTATCAATACCATACGATAAAGCAGCTGCAGTTGGTTCGTTTATAATTCTTTTAACAGTTAAACCAGCTATTTGACCTGCATCTTTTGTTGCTTGTCTTTGTGAGTCTGTAAAATAAGCAGGAACAGTAATAACGGCTTCAGTAACTTTTTCACCAAGATAAGCTTCAGCATCTGTTTTTAACTTTTGTAAAATCATAGCCGAAATCTCTTGTGGTGTATATTTCTTTCCATCTATATCAACTTTATGATCAGTTCCCATATGTCTTTTGATTGAACTAACAGTTCTGTCTGGGTTTGTTATAGCTTGTCTTTTTGCAACTTGTCCTACAAGTCTTTCTCCAGTTTTTGAAAAAGCAACTACAGAAGGTGTAGTTCTTGCTCCTTCAGAGTTAGGAATAACTACTGCGTTTCCTCCTTCTAAAACAGATACGCAAGAGTTTGTTGTTCCTAAGTCAATTCCGATAATTTTTCCCATAAAAAATTCATCCTTTCTAAATCTATATGCTCTAAAAATTTTATTTTAATTAATTTTTAACTAGTTATTTACAGATACCATTGCATGTCGAATTACTCTATCCCCAAGCTTATATCCTTTTTGGAAAACATCACATACTATGTTTGATTCTAATTCTTCATTTTCAACCTGTTTTATTGCATTGTGAAGGTTTGGATCAAAAGGTTTATTTAATGATTCAATCTCCTGAACTCCTATTTTTTTGATTATATCCATAAGTTGAGAAAATATCATTTCAATTCCTTTTTGATAATTTTCATCACTACAAGGAACCTCGATAGCTCTTTCAAAGTTATCTAGTATAGGGAGTATTTCTGAAATTGTTTTTGCTGTGGCATCACCATAAGATTCCAGCTTTTCTTTAGAAGTTCTCTTTCTATAGTTGTCATATTCTGCAAACAATCTCAAATATTTATCTTTTTCAGAATTTAAATCGCTTTCAAGTTTTTTGATTTTTTCGTTTTCAATTGATTCATTTTCATCAGTTTTTTCTTGACTGTAAGGAACTTCTGTGTTGTTATCTTTTGTTTCTGAAATTTCATCTAAATGTTCATTTTGAATTTCATCTTCAAAAGTTTCAATTTCCTTGTTAGAATTTTCGCTCATTTTGAATATCCTTTCTATTAGTCATTATTTTCATTGTCATCTTCAGAAAGAAGAGAAGTTATTTTTTGTGTAAAATACTCTATATATGGAATTATTTTAGAATAATTTAATCTCATTGGTCCTATTATACCCAAGGAGCCAACTGTTTTATCACCTTTTTGATATTTTGAAACAATCATACTTGAATTACTTATTATCAAGTTGTCATTTTCTTCACTAAATAGAACTTGAATTCCGCTAAAACTTTCATTTAAAAGACTTGCAAATTCATTTTTATGTTCTATAAATCTAATTATTTCCATCTTATCGAATTCTTGATAAGATAGTAGATTTTTTTCTCCACTAACTAATAAATCATTTTGCAACAGATCTCTAGATAATTCGCAAATTCCTTTTATAAGAGGAGACAAAGTTATCATATAAGAACTAAGTGCGGTTATAAGTTGATTTAGCTTTTCTTCAGAAATATTTTCAATAGATTCACCTTGTAAGTTATCTTGAATATATTGAGTAAAAAAACTTAGCTGTTCGTTATCTAAATCAAACTGTAATCTACAAGCTTTATTTTTTATAGTTCCACTTGATGTTATAAGAAGTATTACATATAATCTTTTGCCAGTGGGTATTACCTCAACTTTTGTAATTACCGAAAATTTTGGTGAAGAGTTTGCAACCACTGCAGCACATTGTGTTAATTCGGCCAATGCTTGTGTTGCACTTTGGATTAAGGATTCTTCAGTTGAATTTTCATCTGCTTTCAACATTTTATCAAGTAATATACATTCTTCATTTGTTAACTGTTTAGGACGCATTAACTTATCTATATATAATTTATAACCTGTAAATGTTGGTATTCTTCCGGCAGATGTATGAGGTTGTTCAAGGTAGCCCAGTTGCTCAAGTACAGCCATGTCATTTCTTATGGTGGCCGCTGAAACTTTTATTTTTAGTAGATTAGCAATGGTTTTTGAACTAACAGGTTCACCAGTTAAAATATATTCATCTATTACAGCAGTTAATATTGTCAGTTTTCTTTCATCCATTGCTTCACCTCCAATTATTTGAAAAGCTATCTTAGTTAGCACTCTAAGTGTTTGAGTGCTAACTATAATTTAACACTATTATGCTCAAAAGTCAATAGGAATATTTAAATTTGTTGAAACTGTATATATTTTTTTTGAATATATTTTTTTATTGTGAAAAATAAACAAAGCAACTAAAGAGTAAAATTAGTTGCTTTAAGTTTAATATAGATTTTCTTAATAATCACCAGATGTGTCAGGCATTAACTTGAATTTGATTTTGAACTCACTTTGAGTATTGTCTTCGTTAATTCTTATAACCGTTGCATTTACTATGTCATTTGCTTTAAATTCATATTTTTTTATTACACTCATTAGAGAGTCGTAGTCGTGTATGGGTGTATCTTCTATTTTTGTTATTATATCACCTGCTTTTAAACCGCTTTTTGCTATATCTGCATCTTCGGTAATTTTATCTATAATAATGCCTTCTGGTATAGGTTCTTCTTCTGTTGAGATTAATTCTGTTTCTATAAAAGAAATTCCAATCTTAAATCGTCCAGATATATGGCCGTTTTCAATCAATTCTTCAATAATAGGCTTGGCCTCATTAATAGTTATGGCAAAACCTAAACCTTCAAAACTTGAATTTACATATTTAGAGGAGGTTATACCGATTATCTGACCATACATATTTACTAGTGCACCGCCCGAATTTCCAGGACTTATAGCAGCATCAGTTTGAATACAATTCATTTCATAGCCAGTGCTATCTGTCTTTATCATTCTATTTAATCCAGAAACATAACCTCCGGTTATACTTCCCGATAAACCACCAGGATTTCCTATGGCCATAACTTGTTCACCAAGTTGCACATAATCAGAATTCCCCAATTCAGCAGGAATTAATCTTTCGTCGGCAGAAATTTTTATTACAGCAAGATCGGTTTTAGAATCTCTACCAATGATTTCGGCATCATATGTATTTAATGTACTTAATAATTTAACCTTGATTTTACTAGAACCAACAATTACATGTGAATTTGTGATAATAATGCCTTCGCTATCTATAATTATGCCTGAACCATTTCCTTTGGGGTCGTTTTCGTTTTCATCAAATGTTAGAATTTCAACTATTGAAGGGCTAACAACCTCTGCGATACCAACAGTTGTGTAGCGTCCTGAACTATCTTTTGTTTTTTCTTCAAGTACAGGTTTTTTGTTTAAATTTAATTTTATGGACTCGTCTTCATTTTCTATTATGTTTTCATGTGGCGTTGTAGTTACTAAATCATATATTGCAGTTGAAAAAGAAAAAACTGAAATAGCTAAAACAAGAATGATTAAAAAAACTTTTGTTAAAACATTATTTTTTTTATCTTTTTTTATTTCAAAATTATATGAATAAGGGGGGATATAATGGTCTATACCGTGATTAAAATAGATGGTATGAACTTTTGTGTGTTCTTTTTTTTGATTAGTTTCATTTAGATTTTCGAATGTATTATCATCTTTTTCTAAATTCATTTTGTTTATTCTCCCTATAAAAATTAATTTTTATAACAAATAGTAACGACTTTATAGATTTTTCATTCGCTCTAGACATTCTACAAAACGTCTCTGCTTTACACATAGGTATGAATAGTAATGTTAGTCTTCTATAATTTCAAATTTATATCCAACACCCCATACAGTTTTCAACTCCCACTTTTTGGATGTACCATCGAGTTTTTCTCTCAATCTCTTTATATGAACGTCTATAGTTCTTGAATCTCCATAATATTCAAATCCCCATACTTCATCTAAAAGCTGATCTCTTGTGTAAACTCTGTTTGGATTAGACGCTAAATAAAATAAAAGTTCAAGTTCCTTTGGCGGAGCTTCTTTAATAATTCCATTTACCTTTAATTCATATTTAGTCATGTTTACAGATAGTTTATCATACTTTACTTCTCTAACTTCAATTTCATTTGGTATTTGACCAGAGCGTCTATAAACTGCCTTTATTCTAGCTATTACTTCTTTTATATCAAATGGTTTTACTATGTAATCATCGGCACCAAGTTCTAAACCTAAAACTTTATCAAAGGTTTCGCTTTTTGATGTAATCATAATAAGTGGTAAATTGGATTTTTTTCGTATTTCCCTACATATGTGCCATCCATCTATATTGGGGATAATTACATCCATCAATACAATGTTAGGTTTTAGTGCAGTGAATTTTAAAAGAGCTTCTTCGCCATCATGTGCGAGTATTACACTACAACCCTCTTTTTCCAAATTAGTCTTTAATATATTACATGTGTTTCTGTCGTCGTCAATTATTAAAACCTTGCCTAGTGACATAACAATCATCCTTTATTTTTAAATTTTTATGTTCAATTTGTTATCAATATGTTTACTAATTAATTATACAATATGAATGAAATATGTACAAGTTTTTAATATGAATAAAATATGGACAAATTATTAATATTTTTTAATTTATTAATAATTTGTCCTAATTTTACCTTAAAAATTTTTTTGTGTATGAATTGTAAATTTTGTTTTATTATTTGAATCTTTTTTTATATATGTATACAAAGTTTTTTAGAAATATCAAAATACACTTGATTTTTTATAACAACTTGATAAAATATAATTAGCACTCAAATACTTAGAGTGCTAAAAAACAAGAAGATATTTTTTTAAAATTAATAAGGAGGAACTTAACATGAAAATTAAACCATTAGCAGACAGAGTTGTTATTAAAATGACAGAGGCAGAAGAGACAACTAAAAGCGGTATTATATTAGCGGGGTCCGCAAAAGAAAAGCCACAGGTTGCAGAAATAGTTGCAGTTGGGCCAGGAGGCTTTGTTGATGGTAATGAAGTTAAAATGTATGTTAAAGTAGGCGATAAGGTTTTGACAAGTAAGTATTCTGGAACAGAAGTTAAAATTGATGGACAAGAATACACTATTATAAAGCAAGATGATATTTTAGCAATAGTTGAGTAATTAATTTTTAAAATATTATTTATAAATTTATATATTATTAATAAAAGGAGAATGAAAAATGGCTAAAGACATTATTTATGGAGAAGCAGCTAGAAAAGCTCTTTCAGCAGGTATAGATAAACTTGCAGATACAGTAAAAATTACTTTGGGACCAAAAGGAAGAAATGTTGTACTTGATAAAAAATTTGGTGCACCACTTATAACAAATGATGGTGTAACAATTGCTAAAGAAATAGAACTTGAAGATGCATTTGAAAATATGGGAGCACAACTTGTTAAAGAGGTAGCAACAAAAACAAATGATGCAGCTGGAGACGGAACCACGACAGCTACTCTTTTAGCACAAGCTATTATTCGTGAAGGAATGAAAAATATTGCAGCTGGTGCAAATCCAATGGTTGTAAAAAAAGGTATTGCAAAAGCAGTTGAGGTTGCAGTTAAATCAATAGTTGACAATTCAAAGAAAATTCATGGCAGCGAAGATATAGCAAGAGTTGCGACAATTTCATCTGCAGATGAAACAGTAGGTAAACTTATTGCAGATGCAATGGAAAAAGTAACAGCAGATGGTGTTATTACAATTGAAGAGAGTAAAACTGCTGAAACATATAGCGAAGTAGTAGAAGGTATGCAATTTGACCGTGGATATATT
>JAEXNS010000220.1 GCA_023439605.1 Bacillota bacterium
ACTCTACGGAGTTGACGGGGCTTTCCAGTTGCCCTGGACCTTCGGCAAAATATCTCTGAATTATACAAATGGATGAATAGTAAGGAAGATTAACCTATATAAAAATATATAAATATAATTTTGGTTGAAATTTTCAAAAAAATGTGATATGATTTAATAAAATATAGAATGAATCAAAAATCTCTTGTTTTATTTAAACAAGAGATTTTTGGGTTAATAAAAAAATAGATTTAGAGGGTGTTTTATATGAGTTTTGAATTGATGCCAGAATTTTCTTCAAGAAATATAGTGAATTATAATTTAATAAACGAGATAATGGAAACAAATGAAAAATCAGAGGAATATGGATTTGCTCTTTTGGAAAAAGATGCTGAAATGATTGTTAAAGTAGGTAAGGAAGCAATGACAGTACATGATAGAATAGAAATTGGAAAGAGTGTAACGGTTAAAATTATAGAAAAATTTATACAGAGTACATACATTTCACCAAGAGAGTATGCAGAGACTATTGCTAAATTAATAGAAATATTTTATGAAGTAAAAGAAGAGAGTCTAGACTTTTTAGATGATGATGAAGTCATAGAAATTATGTTTAATTTTTTTGAAACTCAAAGCATGGGCAGTTTAGAGTTGTTACAGAGCAGAGACATGGATTACTTGTGTCAACAAATAAGAAAAACGGCATATGGTATACTAGAAGATGAACAAAAAAAGGAGGAATTTTTTGATGAATGAAATAAATGAGCAAATTCCTTTTACAGAGTCCAATATTGATAAGCAAAATTATTTGGCTAGTCTTTTGAGTTTGTGTTATGCAAACCAGGTGATTTCTGAAACTAAGTTAAATGAAATAAGAATAGGTTTGGATAAGGCTTTTGTTGAAACAGCAGAGCAATATACTAAGCGTGCCAGTAGTACAATTTCAAAAAAGCGTGCAGAACTTTTATACTCATCTGTTCTTTACCAAGCGGATATTTATCTTTTAAGTTTACATTCTTATCAAAAAGCTATTGATGAATTAAAGACTTTATCTGTGGAAGATATACTTGAAAAAGGCAAAGAATGCATAATTCAGCTTCACGAAGTAAATATGAAAATATTTAAAAGGGTTTATAGTAGTAGGTTAAATATACTATACCATGAATATAATTATGTCATTGAAAAAGCTTTTGATGAATATTGTAAAAATTATTCTGCTAGATTTGATGCAAAAAACTGTTGTGCTTCAATTGATTATCCACTTTTGGGGTGTCAAGCGTATGAAATTAAATCTCAAGGAATTATGTTTATATATGAATACTACACAGGTATTATGCTTGAAAATGAATTTTGTAAATATTTTAGTAAGGAACAAATAGAAACTATTATTATTAAATTTGGAAAAATATATAGTGATAATTATTCAGAATTATTATTTAATATTTCTGAGGTTTTATTTAATAATTTTTTAGCGTGTTTGTTGGTTGATAAGTCGGGTTTTGAATTATTAATAACTGAAAAAGATGTAGATAATATTTCAAATAGATTTGTTTTGTATTCAGAAGAAGACTTATATAGTGAAATAAAAAAGAAGTTTTCTCTATATCAAAAACAAATTCAAAATCCTCAGTTGTATCAATATTTAAAGAAGTACATAATTAAATTTACAAATGAAATATTGAATAAAATCAAAAATGAATGCTTAGATGAATTTTTAGTTGTTTAAAATTTTTTTAAACATGAATATAATCTAGTGTTATTATTCGGCCATATTGTATAAGGCAGAAATGTTTTACCGAAAGTCCATGGCTACGGGAAAGCCTGGTCGACTCCGCTTTTAACTCTACGGAAAGTTTATTGAATTATAATCTATTTAATATTATAATTGTAAATGGGGGTGATTATCATAGATTGTCAAAAAGTAGGGAAACTTATAGTTGGATTGAGAAAGGAAAAAAAGCTCACTCAAAAACAACTTGCAGATGCCATGAACATTAGCGATAAAACAATTTCAAAGTGGGAACGAGGGCTAGGGTGTCCGGATGTATCACTTTTAAATGAGTTATCTAAAATATTGGGAGTAAATATTGATAGGATTTTAATGGGCAATTTAGAGAAAAATGATTTGGATGGAGGAAATATGAAGAGAGTAAAATTTTATGTATGTGATACATGTGGAAATATAATAACTTCAACTGGAGAAGCTGATATTTCATGTTGTGGAAGGCAATTATCCGCTTTATTTGCAAAGCCTAGTGATGAAGAGCATTATGTAAATATGGAAGAGGTGGAGAATGATTATTATATTACATTTTCTCATGAAATGACAAAAAAACATTTTTTAAATTTTATAGCCTATGCTTTATGTGATAGAATAATATTAGTGAGATTATACCCTGAACAAGGTGGAGAACTTAGAATTCCAAGATTTTTTGATGGTAGATTATACTTTTGTTGCAATAAACATGGATTATGGGAAATAAAAAAAGACAAAACTTTGCAAAAAAAGTCGTGATTAGTTTTTTAGTATAGGGTATAATATATTTACAGGAGGTGGGATTATGAATTGGATTGAAAGTATGAGCAATGCTATATTTTATATTGAAGACAATTTAACGGAAAATTTAAGTATTGAAAATATAGCAAAAGAATTATTTGTTTCTACTTTTTACTTTCAGAAATCTTTTAGTATGCTTTGTGGTTTTACAGTTGGAGAATATATTCGTTATCGTAGATTGGCACTGGCGGGAAGTGAGCTTATTTCTACAAATGAAAAAATAATTGATATTGCATTGAAGTATGGTTATGATTCTCCAGATAGCTTTACAAAAGCATTTACACGATTTCATGGGGTAACTCCATCTGCTGTAAGAAAAGATGGTGCAATGATAAAAACATTTGCTCCGCTTAAAATAAAATTTACATTGGAAGGCGGTTTTATTATGGATTATAAGATTGTTGAAAAGGAAGCTTTTACAGTTATAGGGGTTTCTAAGGTGTTTAAGTATGAAAATGCTTTTTCAGAAATACCAAAATTTTGGGAAGAACATTTTGCACAAGGAAAAAACAGTGTAGTATGTGGTATGTATGGTGTAAACATTGATGAAAGTATGGGGAATGATACATTTGAATATCTTATTGCTGATGATTATGTTTCTGAAAGTGATATTCCAAATGGATTTGTATTAAAAACAATACCTAAACACACATGGGCTGTGTTTCCATGCAAAGGGGCTATGCCGAATTCAATGCAAAATGTAAATAAAAAGATTTTTTCGGAATGGTTACCAAGTTCTAAAGATTATGAGATTGCGGCGGGTTATTGCATTGAAATGTATAGCAATGCTTCTGAATATCCAAAAGGAATTCAAGATGAAAATTATTATTCTGAAATATGGATTGCAGTTAAGAAAAAAGTGTAAAGATTAAAAAAAATTGTTTTATAACTTATGGAGTGTATAATGGATATAGAATATAGAAATGCAAAAATGGAAGATGCTGAATTGCTAGTTAAAATATACAACCAAGCTTTTGAGGAGGATTACTTAGAGTATGGTTTTTGCCCTGGCTATTGTATATCTATAGAAAAAATGAAAGATAGTATGAATCATTTATCAAAAATAATTATTATTAATGAAAATATAGAGGTTGGAGCTATTTCTATTGAGAATAGGGGCAGAGGGAATTACTATTTAGGATGTTTATGTATAGTGCCTGAACATCAAAGAAAAGGAATAGGAGAACTGGCAATCAAATATATTATTGACCATTATAAAGATTGCCAAGAAATAACCTTAACTACTCCAAAAAATAAAGAGAAGAATATACGGTTTTACACGGAAAAGTGTGGATTTGAAATCTATGATGAAGAAATAGATAATGGTGTTGAATTAGTTAAATTAAAAAAATCGACTAAATAATATTAGTCGATTTTTTTAATTTATTTTTTTACGAATTTTCCTGTTTTAGCGTCGTAAGTATAGCTTGATTTCTTTTTAATAATTATAATAAAAACTATTATCAAGATCACTATAATTCCTAATGCAGATGCCAACACTATTATGAGCAAGTTTTTATAATGTTCAGCAAGTTCAGCATCAGTTCTTTCGATAAACATATTTTTTTCACAGTTTGTTATAACAAAACTTTTTAAAACAACCCTTACGTTTTGTGTGGCACCAAAATTTAATGAATCAACACCAGAAAAATCATTTGTACCATATGCGGCAACCATATCATCATAAGAGAATACGGCACTAGTATCATCCCACTGTTTAGGAGCTACTTTTGCCCAAACACCACCACTAGAATTTACCGTGGGTGTATCTGGGTTTGACCAGCTTTGTACTATGAGTTCAACGGGTCCAAATTCAGTCTTATAAGTCCCTGCTGGATCGTAAAATTTATCATCTTCAGCAATATCCTCATATTCGAAAGTAACTAATACTTCAGAAGAAGGTGTTATTTTGGTTGTATCATAGTTACTCATTGAAATATCATGATGTCCCCATGGGTCAAGTTTTACAGCGGTTGAAACATCAAATTCCATATCTACTAAACTATCTGCAAAAACTGAAAAAGTTAGTGAAATGAGGGTTAAAATTATTGATAAAATAGTTAATGCTTTTTTTGAATTAAAAAATCTCAAAAAAATCTTCCTTTCTAAATTATAAAATTAATGTAAATATCAAATATAATTATATACTTATATTTGTTCATTGTCAATCAATAATTGTGCTTTTTTATATTAAAAATTGTGAATTGTTTTATATTTTGTGATATTTTTATTTATTTAATACTGTTGTTAATATAAAATGTACTAAAACGCTACAATTCAGCAACAAAAGGTAAAGTTTACGGTTTGGCAAGGGTTTCGACTCTGCGGAGTCGACCGGTCTTTCTAGTCGCCCTGGACCTTCGGTAAAACATCTCATTCCTATATATTGCTGAATAGTAACGTGAATTATTTTATATGTTGTGATATTTTTGTTTTTTTAATAGTGTTGTTAATATAGGATATAATAAAAAATCTAAAGGGAGTGTTCAATATGAAAAAAATACTAGCGGGTTTAATTTCTATATCAGTTTTATTGGCATCACAAACTATTTTTGCAGAGGATTTAATAGAGCCTACAAATATAAATTCTACATCTATAAAAATAGGTGATATTGATGGAAATGGAACTGTAGATAATCTAGATTTAGTGTTGATGGGTCAATTCTTGTTAAAAGAAAAAGAACCTACATATACAGAAAAAAATAATATGGATATCAATATCAATGAGGTTATTGATATATCAGATATCGTTCTATTAAAAAGACTTATAATGGGGGATGAAATTGAAACCTTTGATAATTTAAAAGCTATGTTCAATACTCCTAAATATGCACTAGATTTTGTACCAGAATATTTAAGAGTTTATGGAAAAGTAAATGATTTATATTTGTGTTATGCACCAAGTATGAGACGTAATTGTTGGGTTATAGAAAAGGAATATGGTGAATATAAATTTTATTCAGCTGAAGAGTCTATGATTTCTCCGTTAGGTCTCTATCTTGTTAGTGAAAGTGAAGTCTATACACTTGATGATGCATATGAAAATAATCTGATAGATATAGCAAAAGTATATGATTTAGTTCCAAATAGATTTAAGGAAAATAAATGGTCATATTTCTCATGATATTCTAACATTTGTGAAACTTAATTTAGAATTTAATGATTATATTGTAAATAAAAAACAGCATGTTTTAAATATGCTGTTTTTTTATTTACAAATAATACATAAAACAAGAAAATTCTTATTGCGTGCACGTGTTTTTTAGTAGAAAATAAATAAATTATCATAAAAATATTGTTATTTATTCATTTTTGTGATATAATTATATGAAATTATAATATTTCATATAAAAAATATAAATTAGTTTATTTTCAATATAAGGGTTATTGGGTTGTAAAAAATTATTATTTAAGAAAGAAATGATTTTTATGTATAAAAAAGAGAAAAAAATAAAGCTAAAGGAAATTATATACATAATAGGTTATGTTATTTTATTTTTATTGGTTATAATATTTCAAACTTTAAATGGAGCAACTTCAAATTATACAAGGATTGGAGAATTAGAACTATCGTTTTCTGCTATATCAGGGGTTTTATCTCAACTTCAAGTTATGATATCGATATATTTAGTTGTTACTTCATGTAAGTATGCTTATAATATAATAATGGTTTTTAATGTACTTCAAGTGTTTATGATAGGTAAAAAAGTATTTATAGATAAATTTTATCTAGCAATGCCAGGTTTATTTGTTCCATTAAGTACAATTATTGCTGTGACTATAATTTATAAATATCAAAAAAGGGTTCACAATCAAATTAAAGAACTAAATAGTACTAACGAAAAACTAAGAGAATATAATGAGCTTATGAGAGAAAAAGAAGAGAAGCTAAATCATTTATCATTTTTCGATATACTAACTGGTTTGCCAAATAGAAGAATGATTATAAACAGAATTGAAATATTGGTAAATTTAGCACAAAAGAACAAAATAGAATTTTCAGTTGTGTTTTTTGATATAGATGCATTTAAAAAAATAAATGATTCTTTGGGGCATAGAATAGCAGACATGTTACTTTGTGATTTTTCATCTAGAATAAAGGAAAATATAAATGAAGAAGATATTATAGGCAGACTTTCAGGAAATGAATTTGCTATTATAGTTCAAAGTATAAATAAAAAGGACAAGTTATTTGATTATATTGTTAACTTGAAAAAACTACTTAATGAGCCTTTTATAGTTGACTCTAAAGAAATAAATATCAGTGTTTCTTGTGGCATAGCTTTTTATCCCATAGATGGGAACAATCCTGAAGAGCTTATGAAATCAGCAAATGCGGCATTACATACAGCAAAAGAAACGCAAAGCAATAGTATACAGTTTTTTTATAAAGAACTTAAAGAAAATATCATAAAAAAAATAGAAATAGAAAAAAGATTAAAGTCTTCAATTTATAATAAGGAATTTTTTATTGCATATCAACCTCAATATAATATAAATAAGGAACTAAGAGGATTTGAGGCTTTAGCAAGGTGGAACTCAAATGATTTGGGAAATATTTTACCAAAAGATTTTATTGTTATTGCAGAAGAAACAAGGTATATAATTTTTATGGGTGAATGGATGTTGAGAAACGCCTGTTATAGATGTAAGCAGATAAATGAAAAATATAAAAAAGATGTTATCATGTCAGTAAATATATCTGCGATACAAATAATGGAAGAAGATTTTGTTAAAATGGTTAAAAAAGTAATCAAGGAGACGGGTGTAGACCCTAGATTACTAGAATTTGAGATAACAGAATCTACATTAATATCATCTAAGGATTATGTAATAAGTATACTGGAAGAATTAATAACCTTAGGTATAAAAATAGGTTTGGATGACTTTGGTACAGGTTATTCTTCTTTAAGTTATCTTCAATTATTCCCAATTAATACATTGAAGTTAGATAAGTTATTTATTGATAACATTATGAATATAAACATGACTAAGAAAATAGCGGGGGCTATTATATCTTTGATGCACGAGTTGGATATTGAAGTTGTTGCGGAAGGTGTAGAACATGAAGAACAATTAAACTATTTGAAAGAGCACGAATGTGATTATATACAGGGGTTTTTATGGAGCGAACCAGTTGATGATAATGATCTAGATAAATATTTAGAGGTAACATTAGGTAGTCCGATTGATTTGTAAAAAATAAAATCATGTTGTGATATTTTTAATATTTTAAAAGTGTTATATATGATAAACATAAAAAAATGTTGATCTATAATTCTCCTTCCTTAATATTATTAGTATGCGTCCGATAATTTATCTAAATTATCGGACGCATAGCAATTTAAATCAAGAATTATAAAAGATAAAGTGGTATTATAAATACAAGGAGGTGGCTATAATGGAAAATATGAAAGTGGTTGCTGTACAAAAAATGCAGGATTATATTTCAAAAAACATTTGTAATAATATAACTCTTGTGGATTTGGCGAAATGTTCAAACTACTCTCCGTTTTATTGTATAAGAATATTTCGAGAGTGCACAGGAAAGAACCCTTTTGATTATATTCGTTCTTTGAGATTAACAAAAGCTGCTTTAAAACTGAGGGATGAAAACGTTAAAATTATAGATACAGCACTTGATTTTATGTTTGATAGTCATGAAGGTTTTACTAGAGCATTTTCAAAGGAATTTGGAATAACGCCTTATAAATATAGTAAAAGGCCTTTGCCAATAAAATTATTTTTGCCAACTCCTGTGATGTCACAATATAAGTATTTTCAGAGAGGAGTAAAAGTTATGGAAAACAAAGTTGAAGCAAATACAGTTTTTGTACAAGTTGTTGAAAGACCAAAGAGAAAGTTTATTTTAAAAAGAGGAAAAAAAGCGGAGGATTATTTTCAGTATTGTGAGGAAGTGGACTGTGAAATATGGGGCGTTTTTTGT
>JAEXNS010000235.1 GCA_023439605.1 Bacillota bacterium
CGGAGGAGATGCAAGAATATGTGATTATGAGTGGGTTTTAAATATACGAAATCAATGTATAGATAGTTGTGTCAGTTTTACTTTTAGACAAACAGGAACGTATTTTAGAAAAGACGATAAAATATACACATTAGACAGAAAAATACATCATATTCAAGCTAGAAAAGCAAATTTAGATTATAAGGTTAAATAATAAAAATATGCCAAAGGTCTAGGGCAACTGGACAATGTCGTCAACTTAGTAAAAAGAAATTAAAGTTTTACTCGATTTTTTTCAAAAAATCGTAGGTTTCCAAAGGGCAACGCCCTTGGTTGCTTTACGCAGAAAGCGAAATCCTTATGCTTTAAGAGCTTTTTTGCTTCTTTTTGCGATAGAAAAAGAAGCGGAGTTTGAGGCGGAGCCTCATAAATTGCCGCTGCAATTTGATTGTTAATATTCAGACTCTAAAGCTAGAGTTTACGGGTTTTGCAGGGGTTTCGACTCTGCGGAGTCGACCAGGCTTTCCGGTCGCCCTGGACCTTCGGTAAAATGTCTCTATCTTATACATATGGCTGAATAGTAACAAAAAGGCATCTGAAATATTTTAGAAATCACTTTAAAATATTTAAATTAAAGCACTATAACATAATTACATTAACATAATTACATTATAAATGCAAGGATTTTAATTTAAAATCCTTGCATTTTCATTAAATAAAAAACAGTTTTTATTTAAAAGTTTTAATAAAATGCTCAACATCTGCTACTGGCATAGGTTTTGCAAAGTAATACCCTTGTGCCACTTCACAACCTATCTCTTCCAAAAACTTCAATTGTTCTTCTGTTTCAACACCTTCACAAACTAAAGTAATGTCTATTTCATGTGCCATAGTCACTATAGATTTTATTATAGCTCTTAATTTAAAATCATTTATTCCAGCTTTTAAAAACAGTCTATCTATTTTTAAAACATCTACAGGCATATCTTTAAGAAAATTTAAAGAAGAATAACCTGAACCAAAGTCATCCATAGAAATAGAAAATCCATGGTCTTTTAACTGATTTAAAATAAATACCGTTTTTGCATTGTTGGTTATATATGCACTTTCTGTAACTTCGAATTCTATGAGGTGATGTGGTATTTTATATTTATCTACAGTTTCTAAAACCCTATTGATATAATTGGGTTTGTGGATTGTTTTACGTGATTGATTTATAGCGACAGTTAGTATGTTAGGATTTGTGATAATTTTTTCTTGTAAATATACACAAATTTGCTCTAAAACATAGAAATCAATTTCGCTAATTATTCCATGTTCTTCACAAATAGGAATGAAATCATTTGGTGGAATTAAACCTTTTTTAGGATGAATCCATCTAACCAAAGCCTCCATCCCAGTGAATTTCTGCTTTATAACATCGTATTGAGGTTGCACAAATGTGCATATTTCTTTTTTTACAATTGCATCCTTAATTTCACGAATAACTTTATATTTTGTACGTTCCTTTTCTTCAAGTAATTCACTATATTGTATTACTGACGTTCCTTCTATTTTTTTTGCGTTTTTATGTGCTAACATGGCTTGGTCAATAAGTCTGTTTATACCTAAGTATTTATTTTGAGAATTTATTATAACATAGCCAAGGGATACTTCAGGAGTATACTCAAGAGTTTGGAGTTCATGAATATTTCTTATGTTGTTTAAAACTTGAGATAGTCTATTGTCTAAATTGTTTTTGTTTAAATGTACTGTTAAAACTATAAAAGTATTGGATACAATTCTGGAAAATAGTTCTCTTTCATTTAATTCATCATGAATTATTTTAGATATTTTCTTTAAAATATAATCCCCAGTTTCATAACCATAACAGTCATTTATATATCTAAACTGTTTTATATCAGCATAATACAAAACAAAAGATTGATCTGGGTTTCTTTCCATCTCTATAGAAGCATCTTCTCTAAATTTGTCGAAGTTAATAGTCCCTGTAAGAGGATCCAAAAAAATCATAGGGTTTAAATTATTGTTTGTATTATTCATAGATGAATTATAAATGGAAATTTTATTTCTACCAAAATTTTTAGCGTAATAAAGTGCTTTTTCTGCTTTTTTATATAAATTCTCAAAAGACGTTCCATGCGTAGGTGAAATTGCTATTCCTATATTACATGATAATTCACTTGTATCTACACCTGTTATGTTGATATTTTTACATATATTACATACCGTATTGACTTTTGAATTTATTGATTCATTATTTTTTAAATTTTTTATTAAAATAGCAAATTCATCACCACATATTCGTCCTATAATTGCTTGAGAATGTAGAGTTTTTTTGAGTTTACCAGCTATGTATTTTAGTACTTTATCTCCAGCATCATGGCCAAAGGTATCATTGATTAATTTTAGACAGTTTAAGTTTAATAAACAAAATGCTTGAATAGAGTTGCTTACCAATTCATTTTTGAAAAAATAGTTTATTTTTGTTTTTAAAGCAGTTTTGTTATATATACCAGTCATGTCATCAATTTCAGCTTGATTTAATAGCTTTAATTCAATATTTTTTTGTACAGTTATATTATGTGCATAATTAAAACACATAATATTTTTTGTTATTGAATCTAAAATAAGATTTACAGTGAGTTTTATCCACATATAATCCTTTTGATTTAGAAGTTTAAGTCTAAATTCACATTCGACAGTTCTTTCACCTATTTCATAAGATTTGAGAAGTGTAGCTCTTGATATTTGATTTGCCATGTATTCCTTTTCATCAGGATGAATATATTCAATAATAAAATCAATAGTTTGTTTATCATAAACCATATTGTCAGAAACGTCATATTCGAAACCATCTTTATTTTTAAAATTTATTATTTTACCTGTAGTTACATTAAACAGTGAAACGAAAATAGCATTTGAAAGAATAGCTTGTTTATATTGTTTTTCTTTTTCAAATCTATATTCTAATTCTTTTTGGTCAGTAATATCAGAAACAGTACCAATTACGGAAACAGGTGTATTTAGGTTGTTAAATATAGTTTCATATGATACTTTAATCCATGTATGATTTTTAGATGGTAAGGATAATTTAATTGCTAAAGTACCTTTTTTCTTACCCTCTTTAACTTCATCATATAAATTAACTATTTCCTTTGCATATACTGGTTCTAAAATATTAAATTTTAATATTGAATTAGGAAAATCAGCAATCCTTTTTGGTATGAATGAATTTGGATTACTGCTGTAATTAATCAGTATATTGTTCTGCAAGTCAATTTCAAAAGGGATTTGAGAAGTGTTCTGTATTATTTTTTTATATAAATTATTTATAAGAGATATATCATGTTCATTTTTTTTGTAACTAGAAACGTCATAAGCAGAACATAAAAAGTTTGTTTCATTTTCTTCTTTGTTATAAACTTGTGTTACGTTTATAGACAACCAAACTAAAGTTCCTTGTTTAGTTATAATTCTTGATGTAAAGCTTTCGTTGTTATTTGAATTTAAAATATTTGTAAAGAAAGTTTCTGAATCTTCAAAATAAAAAATATTTTTCAGTTTATCAAAACTGCAATTAATAAGGTCGTCTTTACTGTATCCACATAGTTTTGAAAAATATTCATTAAAGTAGAGTAGTTTAAACTCTTTTTTTGAATAAGATAATTTTATGACAGCACAGTTTATTAAGTCAAGTATTTCTAAATTGTTTGTTGATAAAATTCCATTATTCGACATAAAATCACCTCAAATTTTAAATGCTAAAAAAGATTGTTGTAATTAAAAAAATTTTTAATATAAATTTTTAGCACGTTGTTATTATTTGAAAACCTATTCAATAGTTCATTTTTGGCATAAATAATAATTATAGTTCAGTAAAACTACTTATATTCATTATACTATATAAAATGTGTTTTTTCAATACAAAAATAAAAAGTTATTTCCTTAGGAAATAACTTTTTATTTTAAGCTATATTTATAATGAAAAGATATGTTTGAAGGTACAGGGCGACCGAGAAATGTAGTCAAATTAAGGGGGGGAATTAA
>JAEXNS010000239.1 GCA_023439605.1 Bacillota bacterium
ATAATTCCAAAAACCACTCACTCTAGAGGGTTTATTTGTTGTGCCGTTTTTTAGGATAAATGTGAAAATTAATTTAACTTTGTTTGAATTTTATTTTTGCATTTTGCTTAAGTTGACGACATTGGGCGACCGGAAAGCCCGGTCGACTCAGCAGAGTCGAAATCCCTTGCAATACTTTAAACTTTACTTTATAAGCTGAATAGTATTAGGTATTGATATTTTAGGATTATCAGAAAACAATTCTAAAATTTTCATGCTGGTTTTTTCATTTTCATGTTGGTTTTCTTGCTGTTCCACAGCAGCATCCTCCACACCATAATTCATATTTTACCTTTAGCTGTTGAGTAGTAACAACTATGCTTTATGGTTATCCTGGACCTTCAGTTTATATATTTAATAAAGCCTCCAAAAATGGAGGCTTTATTATTAATCTCGGCTGAATATATCTCTAGTATATATCTTATCAGAAACATCATTTAATTCTTCTGAAATTCTATTTGTTACTATTACATCCGAAATCTTCTTAAATTCTTCTAAGTCATTTATTAATTTAGAATTATAAAAATCAGGTTCTTTATAGGTTGGTTCATATATAACAACTTCTACACCCTTAGCTTTAATTCTTTTCATAATTCCTTGTATAGCTGATTGTCTAAAATTATCTGAATCCATTTTCATAGTAAGTCTATATATACCTACTACCTTTGGTTTTTTCTTTAATATCATATCTGCTATATGGTCTTTTCTTGTTCTATTTGCTTCTACAATAGCAGACATTATGTTTTGAGGAACATCTGAATAATTTGCTAATAATTGTTTTGTATCTTTAGGTAAACAATAACCACCGTATCCAAAAGAAGGATTGTTGTAATGACTCCCTATTCTAGGGTCTAATCCTATTCCGTCAATTATTTGCTGTGCGTTTAATTCCCTTATTTCTGCATATGAATCAAGTTCATTAAAAAATGCTACTCTCATTGCCAAATACGTATTTGCAAACAACTTTATAGCTTCTGCTTCGGTTGAATTTGTAAACAATAAAGGTGTATCTTTTTTCAAAGAACCTTCAAGTAATAAATTTGCAAATGTTTTTGCTCTATCTGATTGTTCACCTACAACTATTCTTGATGGATACAAGTTATCATATAATGCTTTACCTTCTCTTAGAAATTCAGGTGAAAATATAATATTTTCAGTTTCAAATTTCTTTTTTACTGACTCTGTATACCCAACTGGTACAGTGGACTTAATAACCATTACTGCTTCTGGATTTATTGACAATACATTTGCTATAACTGCTTCTACTGTTCTTGTATTGAAATAATTTTTTTCTGGATCATAGTTTGTAGGTGTAGATATAATAACATAATCTGCATCTTTGAAAGCTAAATAGTTATCAGTTGTAGCTATTAAATTTAACTCTTTTGTTGCTAAATATTCCTCTATTTCTTTATCCAATATAGGGGATTTTTTGTTGTTTATCATATCTACTTTTTCTTGAATAATATCAAGTGCGATTACTTCATTTTTTTGTGAAAGTAAAATTGCATTTGATAAGCCAACATAACCTGTTCCTGCTATTGTAATTTTCATACTACACCTCTTTATTTTTTATCTATTTGAATACATTTTTAATATTTAATATTTTACTTTTTAAGAATTTAAATTCGTCTTTTCTACATAATAAAACTAAAAAGATTAAATTTGTAAAAACTGTGGTAAATAATACTTTAAAACCAAAATTAACGTATAAATTTTCAAAATTAACAAAATAAAAAAATATTTTTAATATAATCACCAACAAAGATAAAAATATAAAATTAATAATCTGTTCTATAAAATATTTAGATGGAGATTTTTGAAATAAAATCTTAAATAATTTCCAAGGTTCATACCAAACGTTTGTTAAAAGTCTAGCTAAAATAGTTGCACCTAGAATACCTTCTAATCCAAAAAATTTTGCACCTAAAATAGATAAAACTATATTTATAATTGACGCATAAATCATAATAAACTTTGTATGTTTAAATAATCCTGTACTTTCTCTATAACACCAAATAGGATACAAAACACCTGTTAAATAAAATGTAACTGATATAACAATAACAACACTACTACTTAATAAGAATTCATCTCCTAACCATAAATAAATAAAATCTTGTGTTAACATAGAAAAGCATATCGTACAAAAACCATAAACCCAAAAACTAAATAAATTTAAAATTTTAAAAATAAACAGCTGTTTTTCTGTGTTTTGTTCTACAGATAAATTTCCAATACTAGATTGTATTGAAGTAAAAAATAAACTTATCACTCCAGAAACAGACTTTATCAACATATAATAATTAGAATAAACCCCTAATAAATCTGTGCTTAGCAAAGACGAAATCATAACATAATCTGTATTATTTAAAATAACTCCACCTAATTTATATAAAAACATGTCCTTTACATTATTCCAAATATAATTCTTTTCTTTTTTCGATAATTTATTATTTGTGTTGAATATATTGGTATAAATTTTTTTTGATTTTTGAGATAAATAAACATTATTGAATATTGAAAGGAATAGATTAACAAATAAATAAATTACATAATTTTTAAATAAATATAAGAAAAGTATTTGAACTAAAAATCTAAATATAGAAAATAAACTATTATACAATTTAATGATGTATGCTTTTTGGTCAGCATGAACTATTGATGTTCTATAAACAAATAAATATGAAGACACAGATGTAAAAAGAGTAATTAAATAGTATAAATGTAAGTTTTCTATTGGATTATCTGTTTTTACCAGAAAACTCAAAAAAGGAAGTAATAATAATCCTAAACACAATACAACACAAGCTATAATATTATAAATTTTTTTATAATAATTCATAAGTGCAGATAAATGAATGTAATTCTTTTCTGATAATGGTTTATACATAGAAAAAATCATTGCAGAATTTATACCTAATTCAGCTAACGATAGAATAACTAATATATCAGAAAACAAACTGTTTATGCCTAAATATGACTTACCTAAAATATTTATAAATAGTGTTCTAGATAAAAAAACTAAAAACAAATTTAAAAATTGATATGTTATACTTGAAACTATATTAAAAAAAGATTTTTGAGTTCTAGATTTAATATTCATTTTTTACCTCTTTTATTCAATTTATTTTTTAATTTTAAATATTTTGATTTAAAATTAAATTTTAAATCATAAAAAAAATAAAAATCTTTTTTTATTTTTGAATATTGATTATTTGATTCAAATAACTTTGAATTCAAAAAATAATTAACATCTTCATTATACCAATTTGAGTCTTTTCTATTCCTTAATTGTGCATAAGTTGGGGTTACTATTTCAGGAATAATACCCAAAGACATAAAATGACTTGAGTTAGTGCAAAAATAATTTTTGCATTTTTTACCTACAGCATATTTAACTATTGGGGCCTCTGGATTATCATAAATATTTTGTATTGTTTTTGAGAAATAACATTGTTTTAGTTCTCCAGTTAACATATTAAGAGTATATGACCAATCTCCAGCATAACAAAACTCTTTTCTTTTTATCATAAAATTTGACATTGTAAATTTAAATAACGGTGACAAAAATTGATCACCCAAACTTTTGTATTCATCTACAGTATATTTAGTTAATAACTTTATATTTGTTGACATTTCATCTCTAGTTGCCGCAACTTGTGGTAATGCTCCTAATTTGTCTAGACAAAGCTTTTTAATGGTATCAAAATGCTCAATGTAATTATCATAGAGATTTATTTGAACAACAAAAGAACATCCTAAATTTTTTATTAAGTTAATATTGTTAAAAAAATTATCCAAATTGTTGGTTTTTACTAACTCTAAATAATGAAATGAAAATGCAAAATGTAATTTTTTTAATAATCCAGAATCAATTTTAGATATTTCTTCAAATTTTTTGGTAATAGTACCGTTTGTTGTAATGTTGACATAATGTCCTTCATTTAATATATAGCTGATAATATTTACAATATTATCAGCTAATAATGTTTCTCCTGCTCCACAAATACTTATATATGAAACTCCTCCTAGTCTCTTTTTGGATAAGCACTTTGCTATGTATTCAGGAGTATGTAACATTTTAGGTATTTGATTTTTCCTCCTATTTTCCTGTATAATATAACAATATTCACATTTCAAATTACATGCAGTAACTGGAATCAAACATTCAATAAAACACTTTATTTTATCCAAATTAATCCTCCATTCCTAAAATACTTGAAATATAAGTATTCATTTTTATAAATTCATTTTTTAATAAATCCAAATCATATTTAAACAGTTCATCAGATTCAATAACTTTACTCATCATTTTAGGTATTAAATCTAAATCATCAATACAAAAAACATAATTCAATGTTTTTATCCATTCAAAAACACCTTTAACTTTTCCTGTTTTATTATTTAATGCAATACATGGAGTTCCAGTTATAGCAGCAAAAATCATTCCATGCAATCTATCTGTAATAACAATTTTAGCTGATGAAAATTGTTTGATTTTTTTATTTAAAAACTCTTTTCTTTTAATAGATTTAACATTTACATCTATTACTGTATCTGTATATTCAATTTCCAGATTATACTTTTCAGCAATTAGAGAAAAATTATTAAAATCATAATTATTAATAATTTTTTCTTTATCATTTCTAAAGCAGAGTATAATTTTATTTCTTTTAATATTTAAATCATATCTCAGGTACAATGCAATATCTGGAGTAAGTCTAAGCCTTTCTTGTGGAAATAAAATTTTATTTTTTAAATAATCATATGAATATTTTTCTCTAGAAAATATATGCAAATTTGGATGGCTTAAATAAATCTTTTTTGAGATTTCAAATTCTCTTATTCCTTCTTCATTTTTATCAAAATAAATAGTTTGTGGAAGAATAAAAATTTTATTTTCATGAAAATTTGATATAGTATTTCTAACCATATTCTCTTCCGTCATCCACAAATTCCCTAGAAAACCTCCTCCAGTGATGAAAATAATATCCTCTTTATGTATTTTATTTTTTATATAATTAACAGAATTCAGCATGATATCTCCAGTCAATTCCATGATATCATAATTTTTAAAAAAAATATTGAAAAATTGAGTTTCTGCTTCTGTAATCAAATGATCTCCAAGATTAGCAGTATTAGGTGTTCCAACAAGAACTAAAACCTTATTTGATTTAGGTCTTTTTATTTTTAAACAACAAAAATAAAAATAAAACTTTCTAAGTTTTCTTTTTATTTTATTTATAATCTTATTCATTTTTCCTCCAATTTTTCACTGTTTTGATTAAAATAACAAGTTTGTTTAAAACAAAGCCAGCTAAAAAATTAAAATTATAAGCATATAATAATATTTTATTTGAAAAGTTAATGTTATTTATGTATGCAGTACACAGTGAATTGGCATAAATTTTTATTTTCTTTTTCATCCAATAATCATAAAAGAATTTTTTGTGATTATATTTTCTTTTAGTAGGAATAACTACATAATAATAATAACATAACAAAAACCACAAAAAATCTACATCTTTACTATATTTATCTAACAATTCAAATTTAAGTAGGTATTGCTCACATAAATCTAAAACTTTAACTAATTCAAATATTTTAGTGGAATTATTTCTACTGAAGCTCTCTTCATTTTGGTAATAATAATATAAATATTCATCAATGAATAAGACATTTGGTTTATTTACTGCAAGCAAAACTTGTGTTAATAAATCTTCTCCCATCGACACATTTTCTAACCCTAAATAATTTGATTTTATCAAAAAGTCTTTTCTATATATTTTAGAAAACATATTATGAACTATTTTTTGATTTAATAATAATTGCAAATACTCATAATCCTTGTATATTTTATTAAAACTGCACTTATTATTATTATTATATATTTTTTTAACTGAATTCGTCTTAATATAATCAGCAATAACTATATCTAAATTATTATTTTTTTTAATATTTTCATATAAATTGTTTATTAAATCCTCATGCACCCAATCATCACTGTCCACAAAAATTATATATTTACCCTCAGAGCCTTTTAAACCATTTTTTCTTGCTGCAACTATTCCTTGATTGTGTTGAGAAATTAATTTTATTTTTTGATCTTGCTTCATTAAATCATTAATAATTGTTAATGATTTATCTGTAGAACCATCATCTACATATATAATTTCATATGAATTAAATTTCTGTTTTTGTAATGAATTAATGCATTTTAAAATATATTTTTCTGAATTATACCCAATTACTACAACACTAACCTCCATAATCTAAATACTTCCTCCTTCCATAATAGAAATCAAAAAATTTATATAGTCACTAAAATTATACTTTTTAATTGCATTTTTACAATTTTGCTGTAACGACAAATATAAACTCATATCATCCAATAAATAAATTATTTTTTCATACATAT
>JAEXNS010000241.1 GCA_023439605.1 Bacillota bacterium
CCTTCGGTAAAATATCTCTACCCTATACATATGGATAAATAGTAACTAGATTTTTAAAAAATCCAGGCTTCAAAAGCTATAAAACATGAATATGAAGATTTGGAATTATTTCAACAATCCTATTTCATATTAGTATAAATTATAATTCAGAACTATTTTTTCTTCTATATCTTGAAATGACTTTTGTTTTTACTTCACGATCGGTTGTAGGATTGATAACCTCATCAAACCATTCCGACCATTCCGACCATTCTGAAATAATTTCCTTTTCAAAATAATATGTTGTGGATTGAAGAATACGTTGTTTGTAAATAAACCAGTCTGTATTTATGTTACCAAAACGCATGCAATAAAATGTACCATTTAAGTTGTATGTGTTTACAAAAATATTATTTACAATAGAGTCTCCGGCAGGTGTTTTAAAAGTATCATCATTTGTTGGTTTCCACGAAATAGGGTTCGGTGTTATGTCAGACGGAACAATGGTCTCTTTATAAATCCATTCGTTTTCATTTGTATCCTTATGAAAAAATGTTGCAACTAGAGGAGAAGAATAGGAAAACTTTACGTCTGGTTTGTTTCCGTTATAAAACCATCCAGAATACTTAAAACCTTTTAAAGTTGAAACAATTTCACAAGTTTCATCGGCATTTTTTTGATCAGAAGTATAGTACTTATCATTTAACCAATTTGAATATACTTTTTTTGTATCATATAAAGTATATTCATCATCCACGTCGTCCAAATTATTTGTTTCTATGTTATCCATAATTCTACTACGTGTTCTACTTTGATACTGTTTTTTTGATTCTATTATATAATTTGATTCGTTATCAAGTGCAGGTTGGCCATCGCTCCATTCTGTCCATGTTCCAACGCTTACAGTTAATTTAACTAGAGAACCAATTTCAACTTCTTCTCCAACTGCTATGTTTTGTGAGATAACAGTTCCATTTGGAATAGCATCGTTTACATAGGTTATACTTACATTTAATTCTTTGAATTCTAACTTGCTTTTTGCACTTTTTTTGTTTTGACCTGTTACATCAATCATTTTTACAGTGGTAGGAACAACTGGAATAGGTGTTTCAACTTCATCTAGTTGCTCATCAACTATAACCACTTCTTCCTTAGAAACTGTTTCAAGTTGATTTTCAATTGATTCTGTTATGTTTGGAGTATCTTTTTCAGCTTTATTTAATGATGCATTTTGTAGTATAGTTGCCAAATTTATTTCTGGTTTATGTTGTTCAATCTTTTCAGGCTCTGATTCTTTTGATACTTCTTTTTTAGATTTAGGAAGTATCTCTTTGTTGAGTATATCCATTAAATTAACTTTATTTTTAACATGGGTTTCTTCAAGATTTGGTGTTTCACTAGATTTAGGTGGCTCAACGGTTTTTATTACGTCTTTTGGTGTTTCAACTTCAACTTTTTTTGGTGTGGATTCTTTTAATATAGTTTCAAAATTTGGTTCAGCAACATCTTCATAGCTAGGTTCTCGATTTGATTCGGTTGATTTTATTGGAATAGATTCGAATAATGCATCAGCATTTATATCATTAGAATTTTTTCTGATACTTGGAATAGGTTTTTCAATAGCATTTCTTTTTGGTATTTCTGTTTCTTCTGCAACATTGCCTAGTCGTTCAGTCGGAATTGGTATAGTCCATGGTTTTTCACCCGTTTTTAAATTTGTACCACAAAAACCACAGAAATTTAATTTACCTTTCATATTTTCGCCACAATTAGGACATTTCATGGGTTACCTCCTTAAAATAAATTATATGTTACTATTCAGCCGTATGCATAAGGTAGAGATGTTTTACTAATGCCCCAAGACAACAGAAAAGCACGGTTGACTCATCAGAGTAGAAACTTCTACAAAATTGTAAACTTTACCTTTAGTGGCGGAATAGCAACAATAATATTAAAATTTATAAATTCTATTTTTACAATTGTAAAAAAATTAAAATAAAACATTTAAAAATCCGATTAATGTTCCTAAAACACCACCAAGATAAATTAATGCATTTAATTCTTTTTTTGTAATAGACATAATTAAATTTTCCATCTCAGACATTTCAAGTTCATTTATTTTTTGTTCGATAATGGAAGAGATATCTAAACCTTTTAGAATTTTTTCCAAATACTTATTTATCAATTTTTGATAATAAACCCATATTTTGCTTTTGTAATTCGGAAATTTTGTCGTAATTATTTTTGCTATTTCATTTATTTGTTTATTTTTTATTGACAAATATTCTTTATCAATAAAATCAGATATAGTGGATGGAGATTTTTCTTGTATTAAGTTGTTTATTTTTTTAATCAAAGAAGGTCTTGCAGAATTAAAAGCTTTAGTGGCTATAGGTGAAAACATAGGATTTATGTTCTTAATTATTTCATCTGAAGCATAATCAATCAATATAGAAGCTATGTCTATTTCTATTAGTTTTTCAGTTACATAATTAGAAGCATTTATTTTTATGACATCTTTGTTTTCTTCAAACTTATCCAATAAATCATGATCTACTAAAAATTCAGAAACTGTTTCAGTTTTCTCATATAATTTAGAAACAAATTCATCTATAGCAGTATCAATTTTTAAATGAATTTCTTCAGATAAAAGGGCATTTAAAAAAGTACCTTTATCTAGTAAATCATTACCTACTACTTTACCAATAGCTTTTGCTATTCTAGGTTGTTCTTTAGGAATTAAACCTGGAGTGAAGGGAACTTTGATTTTTTTAAAAATATAAATCGGTTTAAAAGGTCTAAACAACATTTTTAGAGCGATGCCATTTGTGATAAAGCCGATGACCCCTCCGATTATTGGAGATGTAATCAGTTCTAAATTCATTTTTTATTCTCCCTTTTTGTCACATTATTTTATTTATAAAATTTTATTTTACACATTAACATTTTATCATAATTTTAAATAATAATCAACAAAAATAAAAGTTAAAAATAAAATTTATTGTTTAAGTAGATTTGTGTTCATTTCATTTATTAAATCTGCCAACTTTACAGTGACTGTATAGATATCTGTTATAGAAGTATTTATTTTATCTCCATTTGTTGTGGTTTTTATTATTGTAGAGTTTAGACTGTTTATTATTTTTTGAATTAGAGGAAGAGCATTTGCAACTTCGTTTATTGTATCAGTATTTATTTTTGTTTTGTCATCAAAAGCTGCAATCATTTGTTTTATAACTACGTTTATAGTTTGTGTTATATCTAAAATTTTAGTGTTGTTGTCTGTTATAATAGAAGTTTCAGTTTTAACGGTTTTTACATCACTTGTAAGATTCTTGACTATATCATCAACTTGTTCTGTTAAATCTTTAATCGATAAATAAGCGGAAGCAAGTTTGTTTCTTTCGTCTAAAAGTTTTGTTTTTGTATAGTAAATACAATTTTCTTTTATATTTAATCGTCTATAAATCGCTGTTGCCATATCCTTACACGACGAATATCCGCATGCGTTACAGTCAAAAGTACGTTCATCATCTGAAAATTTAAGCATACTATTAAAGATTTCATCTAAAGATTTTTCAGAAGGAACTATTGGTGTGGTATATTTGTCTTTGTATGTTCTTAAAAAATCATTTAATTTTAATTCCTTATCAAATTCTTTAAATTGTTTATCATTTTTTAAAAGTGCCCATCCCATTCCCTTTCTTTTTTCTGCTTCTTTTTTAGTTTTATCCATTATAGTGGTTATAACTGGAGAAAAAACCTCGCCCCCTATACCAATGCCTATATTACATCCCTCTTCACAGTTCAACACATCAAAAACATCAGCTGCGTATTGAGAATCCATATTTGCATATTCAGAAAGTTTCTTATAAACTTTATGTGTTCCTTCACAAGTTGTTACGTGTAAATAAGGGTTATGCATTAACAAATTTTCTTTTAATCCGCTAGGTTTTGGATACAAAGAGCCAAAGTTACCCTGTTTATTGGTAAATGAAAATGATGAATTATTGTTGGGTGTATTAAAAGATATTTGTTTATATTCAAAATATTGTTTGATTTTTGCAAAGGTTACATTATACGAAACTAAGTCAGTATCTATAAATTCACTTTTTTTAGAAGCACAAGGTCCTAAAAACGCCAATTTGTTTGTATCATTTAAGTATTTTTTTGCATAAACAGCAGTACATAGTGCTGGACTATGTACAGGGGATAAATTATCAATTAAAGATATTTCATGTTTTTCAATGTAATTTACTATAGAAGGGCATGGTTGAGAAATGATTTTATTTACTTTTTTTGTATCAATAGCTTCAATATGTGCCCACGTGCATATATCTGCACCTAAAGATACATCATATATATTATGTATTCCTTGAGCATAAAACCAATTTAAAACCTCTTTCCATGTATCCTGAAATGCTATTTTTATTGATGGGGCAACTAGTAGAGAGATTTTTTTTGTATATATGTCTTCAAAAAATAAGTCTGAATCATCATGATATTCTCTAGCGTCATGTTTACACTCACGAACACATTCACCACAATTTATACATTTATCAGGGTCGATAATAGTTATAATCTTACCATCTTCAGTTATCTTGGTGATATTTGCATCTGTAATAGGACAAACCCTTATACAAGCGTTACAACCAACGCAGTTCTCAATATTTACTGAAATTATATCCATAATAATTAATAGTACCTCCTTGAAACTTAATTATTTTTATTTTAACTAATTAATAAATCTATTTTTAAGTTAATATTCAGCCATATGTATTAGACAGAGATATTTCACCAAATGTCTAGGAGTACTGGAAAGCACAGTCGCTTCCGAAGAGTCGAAGTCCTTACAAAATAGTAAAATTTACCTTTAGAGGTTGAATAGTAACATTTTTAAACGTTTAAATGATTTTTTACGATAAAAAATATATAAAAATATAATAAATTTAAAATCATGGTTAAAATGAACATATTAATGATATCATTTTAATTCGTATATGTCAATAGTTTAGAAAATAATATAAAATTAACAATCTAAATTTTATCAAAATGATAAAAAAATTAAAAATTATACATAAAATTATACATTATGAAAGAGTAAATAAAAGTTAAAATAATCGTAATACTTGAATTAAGGAGTATTAAATGATATAATTTAAAAATATAAGGGAATTTATTTTTTAAAAAATTAAGAAATATTATATAAATTTTAATCTTATTTTAATTTTATTTCTATTTCATTTTAAACATAATGAATTATTATAAAGTTGCTGGTAAAACAGTAATAAAAATTTGGAGGTATTATTTATGGAACAATTTGAAATGGTAGAAAAATTAAAAGCAAAAGCAGGTGTAACTGCTGAAGAGGCAAAAAAAGCACTTGAGGAAAATGGATGGGATATGTTGGAGTCGTTTTTGTATTTAGAAAAGCAAACTAAAGGTGAAAATAATCCAAATAGCTATTCGACTTATTACAATTATTATGTAGAAGAAAAGTGTAAAAAAGGAAAAGGATCTTTTGGTGATGTTATAAGAAAAATATTTAAATTTTTAGCAAAAATAATAAAAATAGGAAATGAAAATAATTTTGAAATAGAAAGAAAAGGGGAACATCTTTTAAAAATGCCTATAAATGTTTTGGTTTTATTACTTATATTTGCTTTTTGGATGGTTTTTCCTTTGATGATTCTAGGTTTGTTCTTAGATACTAAATATTATTTTACAGGACCTTTGTTTGCAAATAAAAACGTAAATGATGTTATGGAAAATGCTTCGAGTCATATAAATAAAGTAAAAGAAGATATAAAAAGAAAACATCAAGAGCATAAAGAAAAACATGAGTCAGATGTAGAATTTAAAGTAGAAGACGAAAAATAAAAAATAATTTTAACCAACCAGTAATGAGATGCTGGTTGGTTAAAAGGAGGTTAATATGTTGCCAAATATACTTATTATTGAAGATGAAGAAAAGCTTGCTAGATTTGTAGAACTTGAATTAATTCATGAAGGTTATTCAGTAAGTAAAGCTACAGATGGAAGAGCTGGTCTTGAACTTGCAGAAAGTGGTGTTTATGATTTAGTATTACTAGATATTATGTTACCATATTTAAATGGAATAGAAGTATTGAGGCGACTAAGAAAAACCTCGGATGTCCCTATTATAATGTTAACTGCTAGAGATGCTGTTATGGATAAAGTTTCAGGCCTTGATATGGGTGCAGATGATTACATTACAAAACCGTTTGCAATAGAAGAATTGTTAGCAAGAATAAGAAAGGCATTAAAGAAAAATACAATTAAAGAACAACAAAACAAGGAAGAAAACCTAATAAATATAAATAAATTATCTATAGATATTGCGAGACATATAGTGACTTATGAAGGCGATATTATAGAGCTTACAAATAAAGAATTTAATTTATTACTATATCTTATGCAAAATAAATCTATTGTATTATCAAGAGAAATGTTACTTGAAAGGGTTTGGGGCTATGATTATTTGGGTGAAACAAATATTGTGGACGTATATGTAAGATATGTAAGGAGTAAGATAGACGATAAATATAATGTTAAAATAATACAAACTGTTAGAGGAGTAGGCTATGTAATAAAAGAATGAAAGAGATGGTAAATTTGAAAGAAAAAAAATTTGCACCTAAAATGACATCTATAGCCAGAAAGCTAAATGCTAGCTGGCTTTTTCATCTTATAAAAATTTTTACTGCATTAAATATATTTTTTTCAGTTATATCTGTATTTGCGTGGAGAATAATAACAGAGAGTAAAATTTTTAGTTATGATATTTTTGAATTTTACAATCATAAATTAAAAGGTGATTTTATATATTCAAAAGAAGGAACATTTTTGGATTTAATAAAAAGTGTAGAATATGTAATACCTGATTTAGATAAAACTATACAAGCAGGAGACTTCTTTTTGGGAATGCTTTTAACAAGTATACCGTTGCTTGTTTTAGAAGGTTTTGTATTCATTTCTAGTGTTGGTTTAGTTAATAAAAAAATAAAGAAAAACTTATTGCCTATAGATCAAATTACCATTAAAACAAAAAATTTAAGTAATGCTTCTACTTTTAACTTACATAAGCTTGAGGATGCGTTAGGCAAAATCGATATTATGAGTGAAGAGGATAGAATAAATACAGGGAATCATGATTTAATAGGACTTGAAGAAGCTATAAACGACTTGATAAAGAGGATGAAAGAAAGTTATATATATCAAGCAAGATTTGTGTCAGATGCATCTCATGAACTCAGAACACCTATTTCAGTAATACAAGGTTATGCAAACATGCTAGATAGATGGGGAAAAGGTGACGAAAAAATATTGGAAGAATCAATAAATGCAATAAAAAGCGAATCAGAGCATATGAAAAAATTAGTAGAACAGCTGTTGTTTTTGGCTAGAGGGGATAATGGTAAAAATCAAATGATTTTTGAATCATTTTGCATTTCAAAAATGATAAAAGAATTATATGAAGAGTATAAAATGGTCGATAAAAAACATGAGTATATAATGGACTTAAAGGATGATTTATTTGCCTATGGTGATTTATCAATGCTAAAACAGACTGCAAGAATACTTATAGACAATGCTTCCAAGTATACTTCAGAAGGTGATAACATAATTTTAAGAACTAAAATCAACAAAAAAAATGATGTATGTTTTGAAATTCAAGATTCAGGAATTGGAATAGAAGAAAAAGATTTGCCACATATTTTTAATAGATTTTTCCGTTCAGATCCAGATAGAAACAGAAATACAGGTGGTACAGGATTGGGTTTATCAATAGCAAAATGGATAGTTGAACAACACAAAGGATATTTTGAAATATTGAGTGTATTAGATATAGGAACAAGAATAACGGTATGTCTACCTAATTTTATAGAAAATGAACAATAAAGATTAATATTCAGCCGATAAAGGTAAAGTTTAGGGGTTTTACCAGGGTTTCGACTCTGCAGAGACGACTGGACTTTCCGGTTGCCCAATGTCGTCAACTTAAGCAAAATGCAAAAATAAAATTCAAACAAAGTTAAATTAATTTTCACATTTATCCTAAAAAACGGCACAACAAATAAACCCTCTAGAGTGAGTGGTTTTTGGAATTAT
>JAEXNS010000315.1 GCA_023439605.1 Bacillota bacterium
TTTTCTATCGCAAAAAGAAGCAAAAAAGCTCCTAAAGCATAAGGATTTCGCTTTCTGCGGAAAGCAACCAAGGGCGTTGCCCTTTGGAAACCTACGATTTTTTGAAAAAAATCGAGTAAAACTTTAACTTTTTTACTAAGTTGACGACATTATTTGGTCGGGTGCTGAATAGTAAAATAATTTTATCGTTAAGGGAGGAATTTTAATGTTGAGTATTTCCAAAATAGTTAGTACAGGTATAAAAAGCGTTGACAATGTACTAGATATGCTTCGATTAGGTGATAACGTGGTATGGCAAGTAGGTTCTATAGATGAGTATATACACATGTGTGAGGCTTTTGTCAAACAAGCAAAACAAGACGAAAGGCACATTGTTTATATTAGGTTTGGAAAGCATAAGCCAGTTATTGAAGATATTGAAGGTATAGTACTATATGAATTGGATGCAGAAAAAGGTTTTGAAGATTTCACTGCAAAAATTCATAATATAATTACAGTTGAGGGATGTAGGACTTTTTATGTATTTGACTGTCTTACTGAATTGTTAGAATTTTGGAATTCAGATCTAATGATAGGAAACTTTTTTAAAGTAACTTGTCCATATCTTTTTGAACTGGAAACAATAGCTTATTTTGCACTTATGAGAAACGTTTTAAACTATGATACCATTGCACGCATAAGAGAAACAACGCAATTGCTTATTGATATTTATTTAATAGAAAGCAATTACTATATTCATCCGCTTAAAGTATGGAACAGATATTCACCACTCATGTTCCTTCCTCATTTGATAAAAGAAGATGAAGCTGTATGTATATCTGGAAGTGCTGAGTCTTCTGAGTTATTTTCAAATTTAAGTATTTGGAACAGGGATAGAATGGATTATTGGGAAAATAAAGTTTCAAAAGCGGCAAAATATTTAAATTCAGAAAATGAAACTGAAAAAGAAGAACAGAAAATAATCTTAATAAAACTTCTTTTGTGTAAAGAAGAATCTAAAATGTATAATCTATGTTGTAAATACTTTACTCTTGCAGATTTGGTGAAAATAGCCTCAAAAGTAGTAGGAACAGGTTACATAGGTTGTAAAAGTGTGGGGATGCTTATAGCAAGAAAAATAGTCATGCACGAAGAAGCGAGTAGTTTTGCAGGCCATTGGGAACATCATGATTCATATTATTTAGGTTCAGATATATTTTATACTTATATTGTTCAAAATGACTGGTGGAAGCTTAGGATGAAGCAAAAAACCGAAAATGGTTATTTTGAATATTCTTCTGAATTAAAAGAAAAACTTTTACATGGTATATTCCCAGATAACATACAAAGTCAGTTTATGAATGTGCTGGAGCATTTTGGACAATCTCCAATAATAGTACGTTCTAGCTCGCTACTCGAAGATAATTTTGGAAATGCATTTGCAGGCAAATATGATAGTGTTTTTTGTGTAAATCAAGGCACCCCCCAAGAACGTTATGATGCATTTGAACAAGCTGTAAAAAAGGTATATGCAAGTACTATGAACGAGGATGCACTTGCATATAGAATGAATCGTGGTTTATGGGATAAAGATGAGCAAATGGCCATACTTGTACAGAGAGTATCTGGCGATTATCATGGTCAATATTATTTTCCCCATCTTGCAGGAGTTGCAAATTCGTCTAATTTATACGTATATGACAACGAAATAGATATGAATGCAGGAATGTTAAGGCTTGTGTTTGGACTTGGCACAAGGGCTGTAGATAGGGTTATAGGGGATCATGTAAAAATAGTTACCCTTGATAAGCCACTTAGAGAAGCTTTAATGTATGCAGATGAAAAAAAGAAATTTTCACAGCATAATATGGATGTACTTAGTATATCAGAAAATGAAATTATGAGTAAAAACTTTATAGATATAATTAAAAATGGTATAAAAACAGATAAAGACTTATTTATGAGTATAGACAGCTCAAGCTATGATAGATTGAAGTTACTTGGATACAAGGACATGTCTGCTGCATATATTTTAGACTTTAAAAAGCTTTTGAAAGAAACTAAGTTTGCGGAATTAATGAAGCTTATTTTATCAACTACTTCAAAAGCATATGATTATCCAGTTGACATGGAGTTTACAGTGAATTTTTCTCAAGAAGGAAATTTTAAAATAAATATTTTACAGTGTAGGCCACTTCAAACTAGAGGATTAGGGAAAAGTATAAGTATGCCTAAAATAGATGATTCAAAAGATTATTTATTTTATTCAAAAGGTAATTTTATGGGAGGAAATGTAAGGTTACCAATAGATTTTATAGTTTTTATTGACCCAGAAGCATATTTATCAAGGACGGAACAAGAAAAATACAGCGTTGCAAGCATAGTTGGGCAATTAAATTCAAAGCTTAAAAATAAAAATACATTTTTGATTGGTCCAGGAAGATGGGGGACTACAACAGCTTCATTAGGTGTACCTGTAAAATTTACTGAACTAAGTAATATGATTGCAATATGTGAGGTATCATATAAAGACAAAGGACTTATGCCAGAACTTTCATATGGAAGTCATTTCTTTCAAGATCTAGTTGAAACGGGGATTTTTTATATTGCTATTTTTGAAGGTGGTAGCGATACAAGTTTAAACCTTGATTTCGTATATAAAAAAGAAAATATAATTAAAGAATTATTACCATCCATTTCAGGGTATGAAGATGTTATAAAAGTTATAGAGGTAAAAGGAACAGTTCTTTACTCAGATATATCATCTCAAAAAATTGTTTGTATTAAGGAGTAAATAAGTTAAATTTAATTATATACAATATGCCTTTACTATTCATCCATATATATAGGGAGGAGACATTTTACCGAAAGCCCGGTCGACTCCATAGAGTCGAAACTTCTACAAAATCAAAAACCTTACCATTAGTGGCTTAATAGTATCGTAAATCATTCAGTTTTATAAATTTTATTTGCTGTTATCATAGTTCTATGATATAATTATAAAAGACAATATTTTGTTATTATTCGGCTATATATTTCACATAAAAGAGATTATACCGAAGGTCCAGGGAGATAAGAAAGCCTGGTCGACTCCGTAGAGTCGAAACCCCTAGTTTAACAGTGACAATATTTTTTATATAAGGAAGTGAGATATTTGTTTAAAAAGCTAAAACTACCTATAGGCATTGAAAATTTTGAAAAGTTACGCAAACAAAATTTTTATTATGTTGATAAAACTTTACTCATTAAGGACCTGCTTGAAAATTGGGGTGAAGTGAATTTATTTACACGACCTAGAAGATTTGGAAAATTGTTAAATATGGATATGATGCAGAATTTTTTTGAAATTGGACGAGATTCTTCTTTATTTGATGGTTTAAACATATCAAAAGAAAATGAATTATGTAAAGAATATATGGGAAAGTTCCCTGTTATTTCAGTAAGCTTAAAAGGTGTGTCAGGAATAAATTTTAAAGATGCAAAAGCTATGATGTCAAGCGTTATTTCTCTAGAATGTGATAGGCATAAGTATTTATTGAATAGCAACAAAATTGATGAATATGACAAAATTCGTTTTGATGAACTACTTAGAAAAAATGAAAACAATGATATTTTGGTAAATAGCATTTTAGTTCTTTCAAATTTGCTTTTCAAACATTACAATAAACAGGTTATTATTCTTATTGATGAATATGATGTACCACTGGACAAGGCATATAAGCATGGTTATTATGATGAAATGGTTTCTTTGATTTATAGTATTTTTATGCAAGCATTAAAAACAAACGACAGTCTTTATTTTGCTGTTTTAACTGGTTGTTTAAGGGTTTCCAAAGAAAGTATATTTACAGGATTAAACAACCCAAAAGTTTTTTCAATTACAGATGCTCAATTTGATGAATATTTTGGATTTACAAATGATGAAGTTGTTAAAATTCTACAATATTATAACTTATCAGAACACTATGAAACTACAAAATTATGGTATGATGGTTATAGATTTGGAAATGTAGATGTTTTTTGTCCATGGGATGTTATAAATCATTGTTATGAACTTTGTTATAATAAAGAGTCACAGCCAAAGGCATATTGGGCAAATACAAGTGGAAATGAAATAATACGTAAGTTTATATCAAAAGCAACAGATGCAACTACAAAAAGAGATATAGAAAATCTAATAGCAGGTGAAATAATTAAAAAGGAAATAAAGCAGGATCTTACATATAAAGATTTGGATCAAAACTTAGAAAATCTTTGGAGTGTTTTATTTACTACTGGATATTTAACTCAAAGAGAAACTTCAAATGATGATGTTTTAAATTTAGCAATTCCAAACCTTGAGATTAGAAAAATTTTTAAAAATCAAATCTATGAGTGGTTTAACTATACTATTCGAAAAGAACCAAGTAAACTAGAGTCCTTTTGCAGTGCTTTTATAAATGGTGATAGTGAATTTATTGAAGCGAATTTTCAAGCTTATTTACGTCAAACTATAAGTATTAGAGATACATATGTGAAAAAAGATAAAAAAGAGAACTTTTATCATGGTATTTTATTGGGGATGCTTAGCTATATGGAAGAATGGGTTATTTTATCTAACTCAGAGTCTGGCGATGGATACAGTGATATTTTAGTCGAAATAGATGAAGAGTCCATAGGTATAGTTATAGAAGTTAAATATGGCGAAAGTGAAAATTTAGAATTAGCTTGCAAAAATGCGTTTAAGCAAATAGAAGAAAAAAGATATGCTGAAAAATTAATTGAAAATGGCATGAAGACAATTCTTAAATATGCTATTGCATGTTATAAAAAACGTTGTATGGTTATTTTTGAAAAAATTAAAATATAAATTAAAATCATTTGTTCATATTTACTGTAAAAGTGAACAAATGATTTTTTTGTACAGTATATTTTTGTAAATAATTAATTAAAAAATATTTATATATTTTAACTATAAATTCAAATAAATATTAGTTACAGAATTAACATTTTGCTATATTACTAAAAAATAACGTGATTTTATAAAAAGTTTTTTATTAATTACTCAAATTTTTAGTTTATACTTTACATTTTTAAATAATAATGATATAATTTATTAAGATAAAACGGAAAGAGTTATAATATATTTAAAAAAGGAGGGTACATAAATTAAATGTTTTTATTCATATAATCCATATCTTGTTTAGTCCTTATTTGATGAATTAGGGTTAAATAAGTTTTATTTTATTTAACAACTAGATTTTCCAAAACATAATAAAAACATTTTTAGTGTTTTATAAAAAAATTAATGGGGGAGTTTTATGACTTTATCTTATCATACTATTGTATTTGATGAAACAGGTATTGAAAAACTAGAAATGGGTGTAAGAGAATCTTTAAAAGCTTCAGACCAAACTGTAAAAGCAAATGGAGGCTATATATATTTATTTCTTAAAAGATTTTTTGATATTATATTGTCCCTTTGGTCTATAGTAGTTCTTGCACCATTGATGATAATAATTGCAATTTTAATTTGCCTTGATGATAAAGGCAGTCCTATTTTCTCACAAGTTAGATTCACGAAAAATGGAAAACCTTTTAAGATGTATAAATTTCGTTCAATGTGTATGGATGCAGAAGAAAAAATAAAGGACTTAGTTAAGCACAACGAACAAGATGGATTAGCTTTTAAAATGAAGCGCGATCCACGTATCACCAAAATAGGTAAATTTATAAGAAAAACTTCAATAGATGAGTTGCCACAGCTTTTTAACATACTTATGGGGGATATGACTATTGTAGGACCCCGTCCACCACTACCAAGAGAAGTAGTTGGATACACACCATACCAAATGAACAGGTTATTAGTAAAAGGGGGGTTAACTTGTTTTTGGCAATGTAGTGGTAGGAGTAAATTAACTTTCGAAGACTGGGTTAATATGGACATCGAATATATAAGACAACAGAACCTATGGGTTGATGCAAAAATTATATTAAAAACTGCTGTTGCAGTCTGTAAAATGGATGGAGCGGCATAAGTATTAAGTAAGGCGGATTTTTTTGATGAACAATGTTTTTATTATAGGAAGTAAGGGTATTCCAGCTCAATATGGTGGATTTGAAACTTTTGTAGAATATTTAACTAAATACAAAAAAAGTGAAAATATAAAATATCATGTAGCTTGCATGTCAGACAAAAAAAATGAATTTGAATACAACAAGGCAAGATGTTTTAATGTAGAAGTGCCTAATATAGGACCAGCAAAAGCAGTATATTATGATATTTTAGCTTTGCAAAATGTTATAAACTATATTGATAAAAATAAACTTGAAAACTCAATTGTTTACATTTTAGCTTGTAGAATAGGACCGTTTATAGGTTATTATAAAAATAAATTAAAAAAGTTAAAATGCAAACTTTATGTGAATCCTGATGGACACGAATGGAAAAGAGATAAATGGAATTTTATAATAAAAAAATATTGGAAGATATCCGAAAAACTTATGATCAAACATTCTGATTTAGCCGTTTGTGATTCTGTAAATATTGAAAAATATATTTTGGATTCATATATGAAATACAAACCTAAAACTAAATTTATTGCATATGGTGCAGATGTTATAAAATCTACATTAACGAATGATGACCCTGAATTAATAAGTTGGTATAATAAACATCATCTGACAACTAAAAATTATTTTTTAGTTGTCGGTAGGTTTGTGCCTGAAAATAATTATGAAACCATGTTAAAAGAGTTTATGATTTCAAAAACAGATAAGAATTTTGTTTTAATAAGTAATGTAGAGCATAATAAGTTTTTTGAGAAGTTGAAGGAAAATACTTCTTTTGAAAAAGATTCAAGAATTAAATTTGTTGGAACAGTTTATAATCAAGAGTTATTGAAAAAAATACGTGAAAATGCATATGCCTATTTTCATGGTCATGAAGTAGGTGGAACAAATCCGTCTTTATTAGAATCCCTTGCATCTACAGATTTAAATTTTTTATTGGATGTGGGATTCAATAGAGAAGTTGCTGAAGATGGTGCTTTGTATTGGAGTAAGGAAAAAGGAGTTCTTGCAGATTTAATTAATAAAAGCGATGGATTTTCTAGTGAATTTATTGAGGAAAAAGGTATAATGTCAAAATCTAGAATAAGTGAGTTTTATAGTTGGAATAAAATTATTAATGACTATGAAAAATTATTTTTATTATAAAAGGGTGCGTAATATTGAAAATCAATACAAATACAGTTGCAATTTGCCTTGCGACATATAATGGTGAAAAATATCTACGTGAACAGTTAGATTCAATAGTAAATCAAACACATAGTGATTGGATTTTGTTTATTAGAGATGACGAATCGAAAGATAACACATTATATATAATTAATGAATATGAAAAAAAATATAGTGAGAAGGTATTTTTAGTTAAGGATAATCTTAAAGCTTGTAGTTCATTTAAAAATTTTCTTTATATTTTAAATAATATAAAGAAGTATGATTTTAATTATTTTATGTTTTGTGATCAAGATGATGTATGGAAAAAAGATAAAATTCACTTATCATTTGAAAGTATAAAAAATAAAAATGATAGACCTATATTAGTTCATACAGATTTAGAAGTTGTTAACTCCAACTTGGAAATTTTAGGCAATTCATTTTTTAAATATAGAGCATTAAATCCATACATAAAAGAAATAAATAGACTTTTAATTCAAAATAATGTTACAGGGTGCACAATGATGTGGAATAAAAAGTTAAATGATCTTATTGATTTAAACAACATAAATATAGTTATGCATGACTGGTGGATAACATTAGTGGCTGCTATATTTGGGGAAATAATATTTATTAATAAACCAACTATCATGTACAGACAGCATGGTAACAATGTTGTTGGTGCAACTAAAGTTAATTCTATAAAGTTTATTTTTAATAGACTTATGAAAAGTAATAAAATAAAGAAGACTATGATTGATTCAGTTGAACAAGCAAAAGAATTATTAAATTCATACAATATAAATGATGAAAGTATGAGGAATTTAATTGAAATTTATTCAAAGTTATATGAGAAAAATAAAATTACTAGAATACATAAAGTTTTTAAATATAAGTTTTTAAAGCAAGGATTTATACAGGTAATTGGAGAATTAATTTTTATATAATTGACTTGGAGGGGAAATGATATTGAAAATTTCAACAGATAAATTAATTTTCTATTTTTTTATATTTTTTTATTCTATATTACCAGATTACTTTAGAATTGCATCTATACCAGTGTATTCATTATTTATAATATGTATATTATTTTATTATTTTTTCTTTAATAAAATAAATGTAGATTTTTTCAAAGATGTAGTGTATGCAATTTCTCTATTTACAATAACAAGATTTGTTGGTATGATTATTCATGCTGAAACTGTAACGCTCATTAGATTTTTTATAGAGCAATTTATTTTTATATTAGTAATCTCAGCTTTAATATACAAACTTAAAAATTATGAAAATGTTGCAAAAGCGTTGGTTATTTTTTCAGGAATTGTTTGTATGTTGGGTCTAGTAGAATATTTTACAGGGTTTAATGTTTTTTCTTTGATTGAAAATTATAGTTATGGAACTCAAACTTTAGGCAGTATACCATATTATAGATTAGGGTCAATAAGAATTGAACAATCATTTAATCATGCAATAAGCTACTCGACGTTCTTACTTATAAATATTTTTATTAATTTTTATGTTATGGAAATTAGTAAAAGAAAAATATATAAATTTACGTTGGTTTTACTATTCATTAATTTATTTTTAACAAAAACAAGATCAGTAATTTTAATTTTAATTTTTGGACTTATTATTTTATTCTTATTTGATAAAAAATTAAAGAATAAATTCAGTTTAAAATTTTATTTATTTATTTTTCCATTAGTTATTTTTGTTATTATTTTAATAATTTCAAATGAAAAAATAAATAAAATTTTTATTCAATACTTTTATATGCTTGCAGCAATATTTAATGATGAATATATTGGAACTATAAAAGGTATTGATGATCCTACGGTATATAGAATGGGTTTATTTAAAGAGGTACTTAATGTTTTAAAAGGTAATTATCTATTTGGCATAGGACTATCAAGAACAGACATTATAAAAATACCTTTTTATAATTTGCAACACGATGTTTATATTTATAATAACTCTATAGACAATACTTTCTTGAGAGAGTTTTCTAAATATGGGTTTGTTGGTGTTTTTGGATATGTCGCATTTTACATATTCTTTTTTATAAAAAGTGTTGTGGGCTATTTTAAAAATAAGGAAATAAAGTTTTATAAGTATTTTTCTATAATTACTTTATTGTATATGATGGTTTTATTTACTTTTCCTCAAATGTATGAATATCGTGTATACTATATTTTGATTTGTATTTTTATTTGTATTCAAAAAAATGAAAAAAGTGTTATAAAAGGAGAAAATAATGGTATCTGTTGTAATTCCTGTTTATAATAGACAAAACACTATTAGAAATTCAATTTTAAGCGTTCTTGATCAAGTTGGATTTGATTTAGAAATAATTGTAGTGGATGATTTTTCTACAGATAATACAAAGGAGGAGGTATTATCTATTAATGATGATAGAGTGAAATATTTTAAATTGACGAAAAATTCTGGTGCATGTGTCGCTAGAAACTATGGTATACAAAAATCAAAAGGTGAGTATATTGCTTTTCAAGATAGTGATGATATTTGGCTTCCAAATAAATTGGAAAAACAAATAAATAAACTTAAAGAAGTAAATACAGATATTATTTCATGTTCAATGATTGCGAATAATGGTGAAATGACATGGTTTGTGCCAAATATAAAAAATATTTACAATAAATTTATAAATATTCAGGATGTTTTAAGACATAGTTTTATTAGTACACAAACTATCTTGGCAAAAAGAAAAGTTTTTGTTTTAAATTTATTTGATGAAAATATGCCGAGAATGCAAGATTGGGATTTTATTTTACGTGCTGTTCAAAATAGTAAATTATATTTCATGGAGGATAGATTAGTGGAGCAATTTATTCAAAATGATAGTATAACTTCAAATCCCAAAAAGGGGATAATTGCTTTGGATTTGATATATGAAAAATACAGAAATTTATTTGATAACGATAAAATTGCATTAAGTAATTTATGGGACAATTATCTGTATTTATTGACATTAAAAAAAGAATATAATAAAATTCCTAAAATTGCTTTTAAATCTTTGAAAGCAAATTTTAAAATTAAAAGACTATTTAAATATTTATTGACAATCTTTAGAATTTATAAGCCGAAATAAAAATATATATGTTATGTGTGGTGATTTAATTGGAAATGAAAAAAATTGATATTGCGTATATTGTTTTAAATTATATGGCATATCAGGAAACCATTAAATGTGTTGAATATATAAATAAAAATTCTGATACTAAAGATTATATAATTGTTGTAATTGATAATAATTCTCATAATGATTCATATGAAAAATTAAAAGATATTTTTTGTGAAGAAAAAAAATTAGTACTAATAAAAAACAGCAAAAATTTAGGTTTCGCTAAAGGAAATAATGTTGGAATTAATTATGTTTTAAACAATTTTATCTTTGATTATATTGCTGTTTTGAATAATGATGTATATTTACTAGAAAAAAATTTATTAAAGAAAATAGAAGAAGAAAAAAAGAATTCAAACTTTTCAGTTTTGGGTCCACTTATTTTGACTGCAGATGGTAGATATGATTCAAATCCTGTAGAAATAATTAATGATTTAAAAAATTTAAATTGCTTAGTTAAACAAATAAAAAAAGAATTGATCTTTATAAATTTGAAATTATATAGAATATATAATTTCTATATGCGATTTATTTATTTTGTTAAAAATAAAATAAATAAATCATCAAAAAAAGTTATTTATGAACGAAAAGAAAATGTAAAATTACATGGTTCATTTTTGGTGTTTAGTAAAAATTATTTTAATATATTTGATGGATTTGACGATAGAACTTTTTTATATTTAGAAGAGGATATATTATATTTTAATTTAATGAATAACAACATGATAAACGTTTTTTGTCCGGATATAATTGTATATCACAAAGAAGATGCATCTACAAATATGATTAACAAAAATCCAATAGAAAAAGTAAAATTTATTTATGAAAATCACCTTAAATCTGCAGATGTTTTAATTGATATTATTAACAAAAAAAATCATATGGAGTAAAAAATGAAGATATTAGCTTTTTATTTACCGCAATTTCATCAAATACCTGAAAATGATGTATGGTGGGGTGAAGGATTTACAGAATGGACAAATACTAAAAAAACGAATCCTCTTTTTAAAAATCATTATCAACCCAAAATTCCTCTAAACAAAAATTACTATGATTTATCTAAAATGGATACATTGTTGTGGCAGGCAGAATTAGCAAATAAATATGGCATTCATGGTTTTGTTTTTTATCATTATTGGTTTAAAGATGGAAAGAAATTACTTGAAAAGCCAGCAGAAATGCTTTTAGAAAATAAAGAATTAAAAACAAAGTTTTGTTTTTCTTGGGCAAACGAACCATGGTCAAGAAGATGGGATGGTAGTGAAACTGAGATTTTAATGCCTCAAGAATATGGAGAAAAAAAAGAGTGGAAAATGCATTTCGACTATCTTTTAAAATTTTTTAAAGATAGTAGGTATATTTTTGTCAATAATAAACCCTTATTCATTATATATAAACCTGATTTAATACCTAATTGTAATGAGATGATGGATCATTGGAATGAATTGGCTTTGGAAAATAATTTAAATGGAATTACATTTATTTCACAACATGCTTCTTTTTTTTCTAATAAATGCAAAGATATGAAATTTGATTACAATATTCTTTTCGAACCAGGTTATACGCTTATAACACATCAAAATATTAAAAATAAAAAAGAAAAACTAAAAATAATAATGAAAAACCCATTAGTTTTTTTTGAAATTAAGAAAAATAATTTTGCAAAAAGATTTTATTCAAAAAAAGAATTAAATATCATGAATTTTGGTCGATATAATTACGATGTAATATGGAAAGCAATAATAAATCGAAAAAATAATGACAAGAAAACATTACAGGGTGGATTTGTTGATTGGGATAATTCCCCTAGAATAGGTAAAAGAGCACTCGTTTTTCATGGTAGTACCCCTGAAAAATTTCAAAAATATCTATCTTTATTAATAAAAAAATTAAAAAAGGAAAATAAGGATCTGCTGTTTATAACTGCCTGGAATGAATGGGCAGAAGGAAGTTATCTTGAGCCAGATGAAAAGCATAAATATAAATATCTGGAAGCTGTTAAAAATGCTTTAATTGAAAATGGTGAAGGATTAAAGAGTTAACTTACTACTGTTTTTTACAATTAACACAAATAATAGTGGTAAAAAATATTTATTATTTAATTAATTATTTTGGAGGTCTATAATGAAAGGAATTATATTAGCTGGAGGATCAGGAACAAGATTATATCCATTAACAATGATAACTAGCAAACAACTACTACCAGTTTACGACAAACCTATGGTTTATTATCCTTTGTCCATTTTAATGCTTGCAGGAATAAAAGAAATTCTTATAATTTCAACACCTACAGATTTGCCAAATTTCGAAAAACTATTAGGTGATGGTTCTGATTTTGGAATTAAACTTTCATACAAAGTTCAACCATCACCAGATGGCCTTGCTCAAGCTTTTATTTTGGGCGAAGAATTTATCGGTTCTGATAGTTGTGCAATGATTCTTGGAGATAATATTTTTTATGGAAATGGATTATCTTCAATTCTTAAATCAGCAGTAAAAAATGCAGAGGAAAATAATCGTGCAAGTGTATTCGGTTATTACGTAGAAGATCCAGAGCGTTTTGGAATAGTTGAGTTTGATAAAAATGAAAAAGTTATTTCTGTTGAAGAAAAACCGTCTGATCCAAAATCAAATTATGCTATTACTGGATTGTATTTTTATAATAACAAAGTTGTAGAATACGCAAAAAATTTGAAACCATCTGCTAGAGGAGAGTTAGAAATCACTGATTTAAACCGATTGTATTTAAATGAAGATAAATTAGATGTAAAATTATTAAGAAGAGGGTTTGCTTGGTTCGATACTGGAACTATGGATAGTTTAATTGACACTGCCGATTTTGTTCGTATGATTGAACAGAGACAGGGTATAAAAATATCAGCAATAGAAGAAATTGCATATAGAAATGGTTGGATAGACAGAGATAAATTACTCAGTATTTCAGAGAAATATGGCAAGTCAACTTATGGATTACATTTGAAGAAAGTTGCTGAAGGGAAAATAATATAAATGAGAATATTACTTATAGGGTCAAAAGGTCAGTTAGGCACACAGTTTTCTAAGACTTTGAAATTAGGTAAAACAGAATTAGGTAGTATTGATTCTGTTTTAGAAAATACAGTTATCTTTGAAGTTGATGTTGACGAGTTGGATATAACAGATATATCAGCAACATCTGAATATTTTAAAAAAAATAATTTTGACATTGTTATTAATTGTGCTGCGTATACAAATGT
>JAEXNS010000328.1 GCA_023439605.1 Bacillota bacterium
GTGCAAGAAGTAGATATAAATCCAAAAACACAATGTCAATCATTTCGACTATAGCCGTTATTTTTGGTGTGGTTGTTTTGGGATATAATTTTTCTGAGCCAATTACAAAATTTTTTCAAAATAATAAAGAAACACAAGTTTCAAATGAAGTATCTTCAAGAAAAGAAGAACTTATAACCGATTCATATACAAAAGTTACAACTGTCTATAAAAATAATGAAGTAAAAACTGATGAAACAGAAAAAGTAACAACTTCTGCAACTACTGTGAAAGAAACACAGATTACAACTTCAAAAATAACTTCAGAAACTCCAGAGGAAACAATTTATATTCCTGAGATAAACTATATTGAAAAAAATAATAAAAGTTATTATTTAAATTCATCACAAATTTCAAATATTGAAGAATTAAATCGTACTTTAGGTGAATTAATTAATTCACAACAAGGATATACTTCTGTAATTCTTCCTTTAATAGTTACAGGTGGTAAGTTAAATTATAATTCACAAGTTAATACCGCAAAATTGGCAAATGTAATTAATTCTGATATATCTTTATCTTCAATGGTAGATGCAATAAAAAAAGTTGGATTTGAACCTATTGCTGAATTAAGCATGGTTGCAGATCATATTTATCCAATAGTGTACAAGAAATCTGCGTATCAATTTGATGATAATGTTACTGGTGAATGGCTGGATCATAGACCAGAAGAAGGAGGAAAACCATGGTTATCACCTTTTTCTGATTTAACAAAGCAATATTTAAAAAATTTATCTTCAGAAATAGCTGATGCTGGTATAACAAAAATTATATGTACTGATTTATACTTTCCTCCATTTAGAGAAAAGGACTTAAATTATATTGGTGACTTAGTAAAGAGTCCTGAAAGATATAAAGGATTAACTAATTTAGTTAATGAAATAAAATCAACTGTTGAGTCAAGGAAAGTAAATGTTTTAATATCTGTTTCTGCAAAAGAAGCTATAAATGGTACAGTGGAAGTATTAAAGCCAAATGAATTAAATAATATAGGAATTGTAGTGGATATAGATTTTAGTCAATTCCCAAATCAAAATGTAACTCAAATAATGCAGGAATTAAAAGCGGTTTGCGGAAATTTAAACTTAATACCATGCATATTAAAAAATACAATAGAAGTTGAAAAAATAGATTCAATAGCAAAAGAACTTAAGGATGCAGGATATGTGTTTTATTTGATTAAATAAAATTTTTGTGACTGAATTTTACAATTCAGTCACATTGTATATTGGGAGATAATTATGGAAAATGAATATATGCAATTAATGAATGATTTAATAAATCAACTTACAACAGAAAATGGAATTGCTTGCATGCTAGCTGTTGCTTTTGTTGATTTATGTTTATTAATTATAATTTTAAAAGCTTATAAAGAGAAAAGAATAAATGATGTAAGATGGTTAAATGAAATAAGAAACTATAACATAGAGTATGAAGAAAATCTTATACCTCTAGATGCAGCTGAAATTTTAATAGGAAGGCACTTTGCAGCAGATATAAAATTACATGATGCATCAGTTTCAAGATACCATGCAATAATAACTTTTTTTAATGGAGTTATTAGTATAAAGGACTTAAATTCTAAAGCAGGGATATATGTAAATGGGAGAAAAGTTAAGTATGAGATACTTAGAGGTAATGATGAAATAAAAATAGGAAATGAAAAATTAATAGTAAGGAGAAAAAGACAAGTATGAGCTCTCAAATTACCAGTATTTCCTATTTTTCTGTAAAATCAATAATCTTATTATGTCATATTTGCTTACTTGGTGTGGTTTTTTTTAATGGCAAATATGAAAATATTACTTCGGTATTAATTTTATCTGTTATAGTAATTGCTACAGATTTAGGATATTTTTTATTTTTAAATATGATTTCTCAAAAAACATATACTTTGGATTATCTATTAATATTATTATTAAATATAACAGTAATATATCACTCTTGTTTTGGTGGTGTAAATTTTGCTACCAAACATTATATAATTACTATTATAGCTTTTTTAGCATATCAATTTAGTTATAAGTTTGCACAAAATCCATATAAAATAGAGGCTTTAAAAAAATTTTATTATTTAGCTATGGTTTTAATAATATTATCAATTATTTTTCTGACAGGTAGTCGTGGAATATGGATTGATATAAAAGGTTTATTTACAATTCAACCATCAGAACTACTAAAGCCTTTTTTTGTACTTGTATGTGCAACCTCTATATATTTCCAGCAAGAAAAAATAACGTTATTTGGATTTAGATTTGTTCCTGACAATGTAATTTTATTTTTATTTACTATATTTATATTGGGTTTACAATGGTGGAGTAGAGATTTAGGAAGTATACCAACTTTTTTTGCAGTTGCATTCTGTGCTCTTATTAGTAGAATAGCATATCCAAAGGGTAAATTGCCTAAGAATTTACTTGTAACAGCTCTTATATTAATTTTAATTTTAGCTTTTATTGCAATAATTATGGCACCTTCATATGTAAAGGATAGGCTTTTTGTAGATATATGGGGTGATATGTATGGAAACGGATATCAGCAAACTAGAGCACTTATAGCTATAGCAGAAGGTGGATTATTTGGTAAAGGTCCTGGACATGGATTTTTACATAATGTTGCTGCATATCAAACAGATATAATATTTTCAACCATTGCTGAAGAATGGGGTCTTGTTTCTGTAATATTGGTAATATCAATTATACTTATTATGCTAACTACAGCTCTTATAAATAATCCAAAATGTTATTATCACAGTACGCTTGCAGCAGGAGTAGTGGCTGTTTTTGTTGTACAAATGTCATTAAATATTTTTGGTTCATGTAACTTAATACCTTTTACAGGTGTTACAATTCCTTTTGTTTCAGAAGGTGGAACTTCTATGCTAACAAGTGGTATTTTATTAGGCTTTTTAAAAGCTACACAGACGCCTGTATTTAAGGATAAACCGCTAAATAGAAAGGTGAAAAAATGAGAAATTTAAAAAGAAATTCAAGGGTTATTACAATGATACTTTCAGTTTTCATTATAGGTATGGCTGTTTTAATTCTTAAAATATATAAAGAATCATCTTTTTACATAGTTAACTCTGGAAAAGCATACTTAGGGTATGTTTATGATAGAAAAGGCGATATTTTATTTGATCAAAATGCTACTCCAGAAAAGTATGACATTAATCATTTTTTAGATGTAGGAAATATAATAGGAGATGAAAGTCCGAATATGACAAATACTTTAGTTTATGCAAACAAGGAATTGCTAAACAATTATTCATTTTTAAAAGGCTCTGTTAATAATGGTAAAAGTGCAATATATACTACGCTTAACCATGAGGCAAATAAAGCTGTATATAATGCATTTGGATACAAAAATGGCACAGTTATAGCGTATAATTATGTAACTGGTGAAATTTTAGTTTGTGTAAGCAAACCATCTGTAAATCCTATGGTTGGATATGAAAATTTAGAAGAGGGTAGTTTATTGTGTAAAGCTTTTTATAAATATGTTCCTGGCTCAACTCAAAAAATATCAACAGTTATAGCAGCTTTAGAAAATTTGGGTGTAGATAAACTTTATAACAAGTCATATAATTGTAGTGGTGAATATTATAATTTAAATAATCAAAGTATAAAATGTCATAAAATAGATGGTCATGGTGATCAAAATATTTCACAAGCATTTGCAAATAGTTGCAATCCTTTTTTTGCACAATTGGTTGCTGATGTAGATTTGCCTCTAGATGGAATAATAAATTCATATACCAAAATGGGCTATGCTGTAAATAAAAAAGAATCTAAGAAAAACAAAATTAACGGCATTATATATAATACCGCTTCTACAAATTTAAAAGACAAAAATGACTTTGATACTCAATGGGGTTGTATAGGCCAAGGCGATACAGAAGTTAGTCCATGTCAACTTATGATATGGCAAAGTGCAATTGCAAATGAAACAGGAGTATCTACAAATCCGCAATTAATTTCATATGTTACAGATGTAGATGGAAATAAAATAGAAAAGTTTCAAACAAATTATTCAGAATTATTATTTTCAAGTTCAACAGCTATAGAAACTAAAAAAATAATGCTTGAAAATGGATTGAATTATACTTACTCTATTCCTGGGTATAGTTTAGGTGTAAAAAGTGGAACAGCTGAGATTAAAGATGGTCAAGAAACTAATTCTTTTTTAGTGGGATTTAATAACGATCCAAATCTTCCAGTAGCATTTTGTGTTGTGATTGAGAATAAATTGGAAACAGATATTACAACTGAATATTTGACTAATATTTTACTGACGAGTTTAAAATGATTTTGTGAATTTAGAAAAAACCCTCTAAAGAAATTTTCTTTAGAGGGTTTTTACATAGAATTTTAAAATAAATAGTGACTAAGCAATAAAAAATAAAAATGTTTTTATTTATAGCATTTAAATATTTCATCTGTATTTTTCTTGTCAAGTTTTTTTGTAAATAAACTAACTATAGGAACTATAGTTAAAGTGAAAATCATAGCAAATGCACCAGCATTTATAGGCGAAGCAACAT
>JAEXNS010000081.1 GCA_023439605.1 Bacillota bacterium
AATATAGCTATGCAGAATTAGCGGAAATACATAATAAAAAAGAAGCAACATTAAGAAAGAGATATGAAAGAGCAAAAGACAAACTGGCTTCTGAATTGGAAAACTGCAGAAGTGTACAAATAAAAGAGAAGGGGGAATTAATATGAAAAACAAAGAAAATTTTATAAAAGAACAGCTATTGAATATTAATTTACCTAGTTCTAATTTGCAAGAGAGAGTTTTTGCAGAGATAAGAAAACAAAATGGAGAGAAAAAAAATATAGATAATAAAAATAATGAACAAACAAAAGAAGAGAATGTGGAAAAAGATTATAAAAATAGTATCAAAACAAGTGAAAAAACACCATGGTATACATATTTAAGCGTTGCGGCAGTTATATGTGTAATAGCAGGAACCACATTTGCATTTTCAAAAATGGACAGATCAAATAATAGGGGTGGAGATGAAACTACGGTAACTACTTTAACTACAGTTACTAGTGAAACTTCAGAAACAACATCGGTGGTTACGAGTGTGACAGAAGATAAAGTTATAGTAACCAGTGCTGTAGAAAATACTAGTCAAGTAGAAACAACAAGTGTTGTAGAAACCAAAAATTCTGAAATATCGAAAACAGAAGAAACACAAACTAGCAATCAACAAAAGATTTATGAAGATGGAGAAAAATATAGTTGGTTTAAACAACCTGTATATGATTTTGATGATGTAGAGCCAATAGTTGATTTAAGAGAGTATATGAGAGATAAAATAGAGTATAGTGATGCATTTAGAGTGAAAAAAGGTGATAATTATGGACTTATTGATTCAGAAGGAATTGTGAAAATAGAAATCATATATGATGAATTAGTAAGCACATTGTGCCGTAATACAAAAGGTTATAATTTGATAATGAATGAAGAAATTAATACAATAGACTTTGAATATAAACCAGCTGTAAGATTTATTGGAGGTCCAACACATTTGGATTTTTGTTGGGATGTAAATAAAAACGAATTGGTTAGAATCATAACAGGGGATGGTTCTTTATGGAGAGAAAGTATAACTGATGATACAGTTTATGTGGCTGAATATATAGAAGAAAATCCAAATGTAAAAGAATATGAAGAGTGGAATAGTTATTTGAAACTGGGTAAATTTGCACTTTGTAAAGATAATAAAATAATAACAAATGAAGTTTATACTTCGGTAACTGATTTAGTAGATAACTGTGTAGCATTTGAAAAAGACGGAAAATGGGGGTATTTAAATGAAAAAGGAGAACAAATACTTCCTTTTGAATTTGATGTAGCATATGAGAATATAGTTCAATATGATTTTGGAAATAATGATGATAAAAAGAAATATCCTTTTATATGCACAGAAGGCATAATTGCAGCATTTAAAGATGGACAGTGTGGATACTATGACAATCAAGGAAATGTTATAGTTGAAATGGGCGTTTTTGAAGATATAACACCAGTGAAAGATGGTAAAGCTTTTGTTAAGAAAGATGGAAAATGGGGCATAATAAAAATCAATAGCTAGATAAAATAAAATAGAATGGTGGAGTAGAAATGAAAAATTCAGAAAAGTTAAAAAAGGAAAATAAAAATAGTTTAAAAACAAATAGTAAAAAACCATGGCATATTTACGCAAGTGTTGCAGTAGCTGTTTGTGTAATAGTAGGAGCAACTTATTTGTTTTCACAAATGAATAATTCAGGAGATAAATCAACAGATGAAGTTACTGCAAAAAAAAGAGAAACTTCAGAAACAACGTCAGTAGTTACTAGTGTGACGAAAGACACAGCTGTAGTAAGTAGCATTTCAGAAACAAAAGTTTCTGAAATATCGAAAATAGAAGAAACACAAACTAGCAATCAACAAAAGATTTATGAAGATGGAGAAAAATATAGCTGGTTTAAACAACCTGTATATAATTTTGATGATGTAGAGCCAATAGCTGATGTAACCGAATATAGAAAAAACATTGTAAAATATTGCGATGCCTTTAAAGTTAATAAAGATGGGAAATTTGGTCTTGTGGATATTGAAGGGAATATAAAAGAAGAACTTATATATGAGGATATAATAAGCATTGGACGTAGAGGTGCTAATGGCTATGTTCAAGGATATGAAATGAGCGGAGGAAATGAGTATAAGGTTATAGATTTAAATTACAATGAAGCAAGTACATATGGTGGTGCAGCAAAGGGTTGCAATATGTATTATGATGTGAATGAAGACAAATCATTTATTTATTGGGCAAATGAGGGCACATCTTGGATTGAAGAAATGACTTCAGGTAAGGTATACATAGTAGAATATGTAGAAAAGAAAATACCTACAGATGATTATGAAAAGGGTTTTGAGGCAGGTCTTTATACAGGATTGAGTAAATTTGCACTTTGTAAGGATAATGAGATGATAACAAATGAAGTTTATTCTTCTGCAACAGATTTAGCAGATAACTGTGTAGCATTTGAAAAAGACGGAAAATGGGGATATTTAAATGAAAAAGGAGAACAAATACTTCCTTTTGAGTTTGATACAGCCTATGGAGACTTGGTGAAATTCTCAACAAAAATAGATAAAAAATATCCATTTATATGCACAGAGGGCATAATTGCAGCATTTAAAGATGGACAGTGTGGATACTATGACAATCAAGGAAATGTTATAGTTGAAATGGGCGTTTTTGAAGAT
>JAEXNS010000191.1 GCA_023439605.1 Bacillota bacterium
CTTGATTAGACATATAGACCGTGACGAATTACTTCAAACCCTTGTAAAATCATATTTAAAAGTAACCGAATAACATTATATAAATTATTTTAATATCGTCAAACGACGATATTATATTTTTTTATTAAAGAAAAGGATTTTATTCAGCCATATGCATAGGGCAGAGATGTTGTACCGAAGGTCTAGGGCGACTGGAAAGCCCAGTCGACTCCGCAGAGTCGAAACTCTTAATTAACCTGCAAGCAGGTTAAGGGATTTTCTATCGCAAAATCCCTACGCTCATTTCATTCACTACCCTAACTCCTCTTTTAAGCATTTGGAATTTCGTTCTTTGCGAAGAACGACCAAGGGCGTTGCCCTTTGGAAACCTACGATTTTTTGAAAAAAATCGAGTAAAACTTTAATTTTTTTACTAAGCTGAATATAAAAATAAAAGCAGTACTGTAAATTTAGTACTGCTTTTATTTTTATATTTGTGAATTATTGTTTAAGTAATCTATAACATCATCTACCGTTGTAAAGCATAGACTTGTGCAGGTATCTGCACATCCATAATATATAGCTATTCTACCTGTTTCAGCATCCACTAAATTTGCACATGGAAAAGTGACGTTTGGCACATCTCCAACACACTCATAATTTGTTTGAGGGCTTATTAAATATTCCTTTCCTCTTTTAAGGACTTTCCATGGTTCATTTTTATCAAGCAATGCTGCTGAAAAACTATAAACAAAACCGTTACACGAAGTTAAAACCCCATGATAAAAAATCAACCACCCCTCTGAAGTTTCGATAGGAATAGGACCTGCTCCTATTTTTGTACTTTCCCATGGATATGATGGCCCCATAACATGTCTATGCTTACCCCAATATTTCATATCTGGACTCTCACTATAATATATATCTCCAAAAGGAGTATGTCCATTATCAGACGGACGAGAAAACATGGCAAAATTACCATTTATTTTTCTTGGAAACAAAACGCCATTTCTGTTGAATGGAAGAAACGCATTTTCTATTTGATGAAATGTTTTAAAATCATAAGTATATGCAACACCTATTGTAGGTCTATACTTATATCCATTACACCATGTTACATAATACCTGTCTTCTATAAATACAACCCTTGGGTCATAACCATAGCAAAACTGCTTCATTTCATCTATTTCTGTTTCAAACTCTATTCGTTTAGGCTCAATACTCCAGTTTACACCGTCTTTTGAGAAACCAACATGTAATTGCATGTTTCTAGCCTTATCATCTACCCTAAACACTCCAGCATATCCATCTCCAAAAGGCACAGCAGCACTATTAAAAACACTATTTGAATTTTTAAGTATATTCCTAGGGATTATAGGATTTGCATCATATCTCCAAATTACATCTTCACAATTTGATGGTCTGTACTGCCAAGGTAAATTTGGAATTGACTTTTCTCCGAAAATCTCATATTTCATAAATCGTTTCCACCTTTCAACTATTTCGTTAATACTTTTATTCTTAAATAATTTTATATTAAAATAACAAATGTTACTTTAATACATATTGCTTTAAATTAATTTTCTTTGACTTAAAACATCTATAAATAGGTTAATATTCAACCTCTAAAAGTAATACTAACACTATTTAGACTCTAAAATACTTTACTTTTTATGGAGCTTAGTATTCCAAAGAAAAAAGAATTTACAGAAGAACAAAATTTATATTCAAAAGATATTCAATCATTACTATTCAGCTTATAATTTAAACTTTGAAGTATTGCAAGGGTTTCGACTCTGCGGAGTCGACCGGGCTTTCCGATCGCCCTGAACCTTCGGTAAAATATCTCCGACTTATACATATGGCTGAATAGCAACTGATAAATAACAAAATAATGAGGTTTTAAATTTATTCGTTATATGATATATAATCATCCAACGTCAAAACGCCATCTAAATTATATACATTTTTTACTTTTTCTAAATCTTTTTCAGTATAATTTAAATCTTTTAATTCATACATACCATACCATACTCCAAAAAAAGACCATACTGCATTATCTCTAAAAATAAGATTTACATTTGGCAACTTTCCACATTCACTTAAAGCAATGATTTTATTACCCTTTGTAAGTGAGTAGATCCATTGAAACTGTTCTATATAACTTGTATCTTTATCGTTATCTTCATAAACATCTATTGCAGCGATATCAAACATACTTTCATCAATATAATACTGACTACCTTGTGCACTCCAAATCCAAATCAAATTATTTAATTTATGGTAATTAACTTGTCTATTGTAAAGCAACTCCCATAACCATTTGTAATTCTTTTCACCTGCATCACCCCACCAAAACCAATTTCCACTTGCTTCATGTAATGGTCTCCATAATACAGGTATATTTTTTTCCTGAAGCTTTTTTAACTCATTAGATATGTTGTCAATATCCTTTATGATAGCCAAACACTCTTGAGAAATCTTCTTTTCACTATAAAGCTTTTCTATATCTTCAATTGGTAAAAGAGCTATTTTTTTTGTTGTATAAGCTTTCGATAAATCAAACCTTGTTTTTTCAGCATACACCTCAGATTCATAAAGCGGAGCCTTCCAGTGCCACATAAATCCAACTACACCTTGATTTTCTGCCCATTTTTCTGCTGCTTCTATTTCCTTAGAAAACATTCTTCCATTTAAAGAGTATGAACCCAAATCACCAAACCTAATAACAGGCTTTCTTCCTGTAGCATTATAGATAGCCTCTATTTCTTCATTTTTTTCATTTGAAACATATTGACCAGAAATAATTTTCTTCCCGTAATTTTGGGAAATAAACCGCATCAATTTTTTAGTACCATCTGAAGAATTTTTATTTGAAAGTTCACCTTTTATATTATAATTAACTTGATAAACCAATACATCGTTAGAAATTTGAATATAATCTAATAAAAAATCATCATTTAGCGTTTTAACAGATAACAATACTTGACCTTTTTCCAAAAACACTCCATATCTTGATATTGTTATATATTTTTTATCTGTTGATGTTTCTACCGAATAATTATAAACTTTTTCACCATTTATAGTTAATTCCACTTCAGTCTCACTGTCACATGCCAAGCAAAGGGAAAAAGAATAGTGCTGTGCAGATGGTATATCAACTAAATACTCAGCCTTTGTATCTTTTTTAAATCCTGTAATATATCCATCTCCTGAAAAACCAGGAACAACATTATCGATAACTATATCTCCAAAAACATTTGCTGTTTCTGCTTCTATAACATTTTTAAAATCCACTTTTTCAGGCATTTTAAAATTTATATTTTGTTTTTCAACTGTAGTTATTTTTTGATTTTCTTCAAGTTGTGTTGTGATTTCTGATACAACCACAGTATTAGATTTTGTATTTAAACTAAGTTTTTGGATTTTTTTACTATTGCTTATTAAATTAAATAATAACACTATCACAAAAATAAATATAAATGCAAAAGATATAACTAATTTTAACTCCAAATTATCCTTTGGAGGAATTCTTTTTATTGTAGAAGAAACCGCTCTTCCTATTTTAATAAAAAACTTTTTAATATCCATCATAACTCCATTTTCAATTTAAGTATATTTAATTTAATTATAAAAGATTAAAAAGTATTAATTTAATAATATTATTTTACCATAAACACATTATTAAAGTCAATATTTTTTCTTAAATAATAAATTATTAGCCAAATTAAAGTTACTATTCAGCTGTATTATAGAGCAGAGATATTTTACAAGGGCCTAGGGTGACCAGAAAACCCAGTCTACTACGTAAAGTAGAACCCCTTGCCAAACCCGTAAACTTTACCTTTAGAAGCTGAATAGCAACAAATTAAATACAATGTAATATTTAATTTATATTTAATTCATGTTTTATAATCCCTTCTAAATCGCAACATCTAGGTAAATAATCACAAAAAGCCGCTATAGAACCTGTCTTTACAGAGAAGTTAAACGCTTCGTTTATATCATTATCCAGCAAATATTTATATATGAAACCCGCAATCATTGAGTCCCCTGCACCAGTTGAATTTAAAAGCTTTCCTTTCAACGCTGGGCAAAAGGCATATCCTGAGTTATTTACAAAAAAAGCACCTTGTTTATCCATGGAAACCAACACATTTCTTGCACCCATGTCTATTAATTTTTTTGCATACTTAATTATTTCATTATCTTTTGTTATTTTTACATCAAATAATTCTCCAAGTTCATATATATTTGGCTTAATTAAAAATGGTTTATAATTTAAAGTGTTTAAGAGCTGTTTACCTGTTGTGTCAACAATTTTCACAACATCTAAACCTTCTATCGACTCTAATATATTGGCATAAGTAAACTCATCCATATTAGACATTACACTGCCTGAAAGAACCAGTATATCCCCATTTTTTAATTTTTTTATTTTTTCTATCAATAATTCTTTTTCATATTCAGAAACCAAAGGACCTTTCCCATTGATTTCTGTTTCGTTTTTATTTTTTATTTTAACATTTATTCTTGAAATACCATCTTTAATTTTAATTAAATCTTGATTTAAGCTTAAATTATCTAACTCTTTTAATATAAAATCCCCTGTAAATCCTGCCACAAAACCAAGTATAACACTTTCAACACCAAGCTGATTTAATACATATGATACATTTATTCCTTTTCCACCTATTAAAACATGTTCTCCACTGGAACGATTTACTTCACCTATATTTATTTCTTTAGTTTTCATTATATAATCCAACGAAGGATTTAAAGTAAGTGTATAAATCATTTTTACAACCCCTTTGGATTTTTTTGAGTAAATCTCCAGCTATCTTCACACATATCATCTATAGTTAAGGTTGCTTCCCAATTTAAAAGTTTCTTTGCTTTTTCTGCGTTAGCAAAAGATACAGCTATATCACCATCTCTTCTAGGTGCTATTTTCTTTTCAATTTTAAATCCACATGCTTTTTCATACGCATCAATAACTTCAAAAACACTGGTTCCTTTTCCAGTTCCTAAATTTATCGGCTCATAACACTTATTTTTTAAGGCGTATTCTAGTGCAAATACATGTCCTTTAGACAAATCAACCACATGAATATAATCTCTGACACCTGTTCCATCTATTGTATCATAGTCATTACCAAAAACACTTAAACATTTTAACTTTCCTACAGCTACCTGTGCAATATATGGAACTAAATTGTTTGGAATTCCATTTGGATCTTCTCCAATCAATCCACTTTTATGTGCTCCAATGGGATTAAAGTATCTGAGTGGAATTATACTCCACTCATTATCCGAAGTATATATATCATGTAATATTTGTTCTATCATAACTTTTGTATAACCATATGGATTTGTAGAAGATGTTTGCATATCCTCCACATAAGGTGCTTTATTATCTATACCATAAACTGTTGCAGAAGAAGAAAAAACTATGGTTTTACAGCTGTTTTTTCTCATTGCCTCTAACAAAACAAATGTTCCTGTTATATTATTATGATAGTATTCTAACGGCTTTTCAACTGACTCTCCTACTGCCTTAAATCCTGCAAAATGTATAACTGCACTTATATCATTCTCCATAAATATTCTATCAACTGCATCGAAATCCAAAATATCATCTTTATAAAATTTTATGTTTTTCCCTGTAAGTGTTTCTATTCTGTTCATACTTTCTTTCTTTGAATTACTTAAATTATCTATTACAACAACCTCGTAACCATAATTAATTAATTCTATACATGTGTGGCTACCAATAAAACCAGCTCCGCCTGTTACTAAAATTTTACCCATTTTTATTTTCCTCCATTTTGTTTTTAAATCAAATCATTTATACATATTCCACCATATTGCCTTATATCTAAAAAATAGCAACTATTTTTACCATATACCTTTTCTATGTTTTCTTTAAATGAAAGAACTATATTTTCAGGTACGAAAGCCTGTATTGTCCCTGCGAAACCGCCTCCATGAATTCTATAAGCACCTTTTTTATCTAAAAATTTATCACATAAAGCCAAACCTATAGAAACAGATTGAGTAGAAACATCATTTACCTTATATACATTTTGTAAGTACATATATGAAGAATATCCTGATTTTTTTATTGCATTTAGAAAATCACTAAAGTTGTTTTTTTCAATATATCTTAAAATACTATTTACTCTCTTATTTTCTTCATAAAAATGCATAGCTCGAAGCACTGCCCTATCATTTGTTTTTTCTCTTAATTTTCCAATATTATCTATAAACTCAATTTCTGTAACTTGAGATAAGAACTCTTTTTTAAAAAAACTCGCAACCATTTTCATTTCATTAATTATGTCTGAATATTCATTTGTTAAATTTTCATGACTACCCCCACAATCAATCATACATAATTTAAATTTCTGACGAGATAAGTTTAAATCAATCTTTTTAACCTGAGGGTATTTATCGTGAGAAAAATCTATAAAAATAGTCCCTCCATAAGCAGAAGCCATCTGATCCATAAGTCCACATGGTTTGCCATAATAATAATTCTCGGCATATTTCCCTATTTCTGATATTTCTAATTCATCTAAGGATGAGCTGTTAAAATACTTATTTATTATAGTAGCAACCAAAACTTCAAATGCTGCTGAAGATGAAAGTCCTGAACCTTTTAGAACATTTGATGATGTATACGCGTCAAATCCACCTATTTTATATCCCATTTTTTTAAAACCAAATAAAACACCTTTTATAATTGCCTTTGATGTGTTTTTTTCCTCAGCTTTCATCTCTAAGTCATTTATTGATACTTCATCTATTTCATATCCATCTGACTTTATTCTAACTATATCATTTTTACTCTTTCCTGAAATAGCTATGATATCTAGATTAACTGATGCAGCAATAACTTTCCCCTTTTGATGATCTGTATGATTACCGCATATTTCCGTTCTTCCAGGGGCTGAAAACATCATCAGATCTTTTTTTTCGCCATATAATTCCTTGTATTTATCGTATAAGGATATAAATCTTAGTTCATATTCTTTTGTTTGAATTAAATCACTAGATAATTTTTTAAAACATTTTTCATAATTCGATACATCCACAAGATCACATACCTTACCCATATAATATTAATAAGAAAAAATTTTTCCTTATTGTTATAGTATATAATTTTTATCGAAATATTTCAAGTATTTATTTGATTTAAAACAAAAAATATTGTATAATTATATTAGTAACATTTTAATTTATTTTATTTATTATTTTTTCGGAGGATTATATGCAAAAAATACTTGGCTATATGAGAAAGGCAATACAAGATTATAACTTAATTCAAGATGGTGATAGAATTGCTGTTGGTGTATCTGGTGGAAAGGATAGTCTTGCATTACTTATTGGTCTAAAATTATTACAAAGATTTATAGGTATTGATTATGAGATTATTGGTATTACTTTAGATCCATACTTCAACAAAATGCCAACAGATTTTTCTTCTGTACAAAAACTATGTGAACAATATGATATACAATATAAAATAATTGAAACTCATATAGCTGAAATAATATTTGATATAAGAAAAGAATCCCATCCTTGTAGTTTATGTGCACGAATGAGACGAGGTGCTTTACATGATGCTGCCAAGGAAAACAATTGCAACAAAATTGCTCTAGGTCATAATTTTGATGACGCAATTGAAACCTTTTTTATGAACCTATTTAACGAAGGTAGATTAGGTTGTTTTTCTCCTGTTTCATATCTTTCAAGAAAAGATTTATATCTAATTAGACCTTTAGTATATGCCCCAGAAAAAGATATAAAAAGTTCAGTAAAAAGAAATGATTTTCCTGTTGTAAAATCAAATTGTATAATGGATGGCAATACAAACAGAGAAAAAACCAAACAATTTATAAAGGAAATGTCCTTAAAAGTTCCTGATTTTCCAGAAAAAATATTTGGTGCAATGAAAAGAGCTGATCTCGATGGTTTCGGTGATAAAAAGCATCTTTTCACAGAAAAGATATAATTTCAACCGTTACTATTCAGTCAATGAAATATATATACGGACCCATTACGAATGGAAATCCCCGAGTCTGAATTTGTAGAAGTTGTATTAGTTTGACGAATAGTTACTCTTAACTATATTATCTAAACTATTATTAATTTTTTCGATATTTGATAGTCTTTTTTGGTTAAGTTGCCTATTACATTTTTGCTAAAAATATGATATAATTAACATACAGCGTGTAGCTTTTACAGCATAATCTAGTTGTCAAAAGCACACGTTCAAATTTTAGGGGGTGAAATTTACCATACACATTTCGACAATGCTATTTATAATAGCTCAACAAAATATGAGGTGAATTATGCTTAAAGTTAACGATATGGTTATTTACGACTATTCAGGGGTTTATAAAATAATAGACATATGTAGTAAAAACTTTTCTCCTATGGGAGAACAAATGTATTATGCTATGGTCCCTGTTTTTGAAAATAACAACGTAGTATATCGACCAATGGACAATAAAAAAGTCAACATGAGAAGGCTTATTGATGAATCAGAAGCTAAAAAATTATTAGAAATCAAAAATTATTTCGAAAATATATGGATAGAAAACGATAGAGAAAGACAACTTTCTTTTTCTGATATTTTAAAAAGTAATGATTTGAAAAGATGTATAAATTTATACATCACTCTACACTTAAAACGAATAGAAAAAAAAGATGACGGTAAAAAAATGCATATTTCAGATGAAAAGGTTTTTATCATAGTGGAAAAATTAATTTTACAAGAAATATCCATAGTGCTTAACATAGATTTAAATAGTGTTAAAGATGTTATTTTCAAAAATTTATCTAATCTTTAAAATCGAGTAGGAGGGAAAATTAAATAATTCCCCCGACCTCTCACACCACCGTGCATACGGTTCCGTACACGGCGGTTCCTTAGTTTTCACGAACTTTCAAGAAATAGCCTGTTAGGGTTAAATAC
>JAEXNS010000193.1 GCA_023439605.1 Bacillota bacterium
TTATAAATATTATTATGCTTTTCATTTTCCCTGATACAGGCAGAAAATCTTTTTCCATTACTGGAAAAAATTTTTTAGAGATGCTAGAAGTAATTCCACCTATTTTCATTTTATTAGGATTGCTAGATGTATGGGTAAAAAGAGAAACTATGATAAAATATTTAGGCGAGAATTCTGGTATTGTAGGCATTTTAATATCCTTTTTCTTAGGAGCAGTTGCAGCCGGACCACTTTACGCCGCTTTCCCAGTAGCTGGGATCCTTTTGAAAAAAGGAAGTAAAATAACAAATGTATTGATTTTTATAGGTGCGTGGTCAACTATGAAAATACCATTGCTTTTGTTTGAAAGTACCTCCTTAGGATTAAAATTTACTGTTATTAGATTATCTTTAAGTATTGTTGGAATTTTAGTTATGACATTTATAACAGGAAAAATTTTAAACAGTAAAGACAAGCAATCTATATACGATATACATAAAGAAAAGTCTATTTCATAATTATTACAAAATTATCTTCAAAAAATCCTCAACATTTTTAAATAAACTGTTGAGGATTTTAAATTTATATTTTTCCTTATTTGAATTTATTCATAACCATTCCTGTTATAGTTTTAGGGAAAAAATATGTTGATTTTTGTGGCATTTTTTCACCCGCAAGTGCAACATCCCTTATTTCACTAACTCTTGTTGGATTTAGAATAAAACTACAATTTGCCTTTTTATTTTCTACAGCTTCAATTGCTTCATCAACAATTTTTGTATATGTTAAATTGATTTGTGCCGCCATATTTTCTTTGTCTATACCAAAAATACTTTCCAAAACCAACGAATGCAATACAGTTACATCTAGATTACAATATGAGTCCGACATATTTGGAAGCATATTTTTTATTATTTCATTGTCTTTTAGTACCATTATAGTAAAGGTATTTGCACCACTATAAAGAGCAAAAGCTTTCTTGTTTATTTGATAATTTGCTTCTAATTCTTTTTCTGCTCGTTCTAAAACCTCTTTTTTGTTAGCTACAGTCATAGTTTTTATATCAAAATATTTATTGCATTTTTCTAAAACATCTTCTAAATCAAACTTTTCTAAATCTCTAACTATTCTATGTGTTGGGAAAACAACCAAGCCTTCATTTTCCATATCAACTAACATCATCATTATGTTTCCTGATAAGTCATTTGGAGAGGATATATTGTTTTCACATAAATACTTATGAAAATTTAATGCGGTTTCATATCTATGATGGCCATCTGCAATATATAATTTTTTATCCTCAAACAAGTTTGAAATTTTACCTATAACTTGTTCATCATCAATACACCACATAGAGTGTTTTACATTGTCTAAATCAACAACAGACATATCCGAAGATTTTTTTGAAATTTCATCTATAATAGAATAAACTTCACCTTTTTCATCCATATACAAAGAATATATTTGGCTAAAATTGCAAAATGTTTCACTCATAAGGTTAAATCTATCTGTCTTTGCTTTAGATAAAGTTTCTTCATGTGGCAAAACAATTCCTTTTGAAAATTCTTCAAGCTGTACCAAGGATACGAATCCTTTTACAGATTTTCTTTGACCATAACAGTCAAACTCCATTTCATAAACATATATACTATCTTTTCCATCACATTTTAATATTTGTTCATCCATCCATTTTTTCAATGTAACGCCAGCATCTTTATACTTATTTTCACCTTTTGGTAATTCTAATCTTACTACATTATTTTGATTTTTATTTACAAAATCTTCTCTTTGAGTATCTGAAATAATATCATACGGTGGACACACCAAAAGATTTAAATCCCCTGCCTTTTCTGTATAACGTAAACCTTTAAAACCTTTAATTTTAGCCATAATTACACCTCTTAAAATTATTAATATTTTGGAGTAAACCAAAATAGTTTACTCCCTTATTTTTTTATTATTATTTTACTATTCAGCCATATGTGTAAGGCAGAGATATTTAACCGAAGGTCCAGGGCGACCGGAAAGCTTGGTCGACTCCGCAGAGTCGAAACTCTACAAAATCATAAACTTTACCTTTAGAGGCTGAATAGTAACAAAAGAAATCTTTAACTCTTAATTAGAAATCAATTCTTTATCTTGACTAACTGAACGCCCTTTTATAAACATAGTTATAATAATAGATAAAAACAAAACTAATGTAACTGCCAAACCACCTTCTAAACCAAAATCTCCTCCATTAATCAAGGTTCCATGCTTCGTTGGGGAAAAAGAAAAAATAGAAGCCTTAAGTTCCATGCCACTAACACGAATTCCATAAACATTTCCCTGAACAAAATTCCATATTGTGTGAATAGCACATATACCCCATAAATTATTAGCTTTTAATGTGTAAATAGAGGCGAATATTCCAAACAGAGTAAGGTTAATTATCGAAAGTACTGTTATGCCATTGTTTAAAATATGCATAATTGCAAATACAGTTGAATTTAATAAAACGGCTACTATTATAGGAGCTCTTGTAGTAAGAGAAATCATAAAATAACCTCTTAATAAAATCTCTTCACTTGCACCTTGAAAAAAGAAACCCAAAAAGAAAATCAGTATTATTCCCAAGCTGTTTCCTAAAACAAAACCTTCGTAACTTAATGTTCCTAAAGAAAAAGACAAAAAAACAGATGACGAGAACATTAAAAATCCAATAAGTAACCCCCAAAAATAATCTTTTACTGCCTTAGATTTTGAAAACCCCATGGAACTCAAACTTCTCTTTTCGATAAACTTACAGTAAACTACAGTTAAAACAATTACTATTATCGTACAAAAAAGCATTAGTAACGTTGAATCTTCAACGATTGTTTCAACATAATTGTTTGAACTCATTTTACCAGATATCATGTCAAAAAACATTTTTATTAAAAAAGGAATAGTAGCAACTATTTGAGAAACAAAAAATACTGCAATAAATATAAGGGTTTGAATTATAAAATTAGGCTTAAATTTAGCATTTTCAGCTTCTATAATCATTCCCGATTTATTTTTAAAAACATCAAACATTTCAAACACTCCCCTTTATATAAAAGAAAGTTACTATTCAGCAATATGTATATAATATTGATATTTCGCCAAAGATACAGGGCGACCAGAAAGCCTGGTCGACTCCGCAGAGTCGAAACCCTTGCAATACTAAGAGTCCCATAAGAAATAAAGTGTTTTAGAGTATAAATAGTATGAATAGTACCGAATAGCAACAGATTTAGACTAGATATATTTAAATTATTTTTTATTTGATAAACCGCAGCATTTTTTATATTTTTTCCCACTACCACATGGGCAATCATCGTTATCATTTATTTTTTTTGAAGTTGCATTATTTGCAAAACTCCCATCACCTGCACCTGCATTTGGTGCATCTGGCTTAGCAACTTGCTCACGTTCTGGTGGTGCATTTTTTGCTATTCTAACTGTCATAAGCAATCTAACTGTGTCTTCTCTTATAGATTCAATCATAGCATCAAACATTTCAAATCCTTCGTATCTATATTCAACAACAGGATTTTTTTGTCCATATGCACGTAATACAATACCTTTCTTCAATTCATCCATGTCATCTATATGAGCTGTCCACTTAGCATCAACTACTTTTAATAAAATAACTCTTTCAAGTTCTCTTATTATTTCTTTTCCATACTCAGCTTCTTTTGCATTATAATTTTCTATAGCTCTATCTGTAAGAGTTTGAACAACATCCTTTTTATCTATTTTTTCAAGTGCTTCTTCTGTATGATCCACAAAATCAGTTTCTAGAGTAATCCATCCTAAGAAGTATTCCTTTAATCCTGCAAGATTCCAGTCTTCTTTGCTATCATCATCAAGTAAATACTTATCAACGGTAGCTTGGATTAACTCTCTAATCATTTTTAAGATATTTTCATGTAGATCTTCTCCATCCAAAACCTTTGCACGTTGTTGATAAATTATTTCACGTTGTTTACTCATTACATCATCATAATTCAATACATTTTTTCTAATACTAAAGTTTCTACCTTCTACCTTCTTTTGTGAAGATTCTATCATCTTAGTTAAGAATTTGCTTTCTATTGGCATAGTTTCCTCAACGTTAAGCGTTTGCATTACTGCTTCAATTCTATCTCCAGCAAAAATTCTCATCAAATCATCTTCTACAGATAAGAAAAATCTACTTTCGCCTTCATCACCTTGACGTCCTGAACGTCCTCTTAGCTGATTATCTATACGTCTAGATTCATGACGTTCTGTTCCTATAATAAATAAACCGCCTGCCTCTTTAACTGCTATAGCTTTTTCCTTTACCTCTTTTGAGTACTTTTCATACAAATCTCTATAGACTTTTCTAGCGTTTAAGATTTCTTCATCTTCAGTATCCGCATATCCAATTGCCTCTGTAATAATTTCTTCAGAATAACCCAACTTTTTCATTTGTGCTTTTGATAAAAACTCTGCATTACCACCAAGCAATATGTCAGTACCACGCCCTGCCATATTAGTAGCAATAGTAACCGCACTAAACTTACCTGCTTGTGCTACTATCTCAGCTTCTCTTTCATGTTGTTTTGCATTTAAAACGTTATGTTTTATTCCTTTTAAACTTAGCATTTTTGAAAGAAACTCAGATTTTTCAATAGAAATCGTACCTACTAAAACAGGCTGTCCTTTTTTATTACACTCTATAATCTGCTCTATAACAGCTTCAAACTTACCCTTTTCAGATCTATAAACTTGATCAGAGTGATCTTTTCTAATTACAGGTCTATTTGTAGGAACAGAAATTACGTCTAACTTATATATTTCCTTAAATTCATCTTCTTCTGTCAAAGCTGTACCTGTCATACCTGACAATTTATTGTATAATCTAAAGTAATTTTGGAAAGTAATTGTTGCAAGAGTTTTTGACTCATGAGCAACTTTTACACCTTCTTTTGCTTCAATAGCTTGGTGTAATCCATCGTTAAAACGTCTTCCTATCATCAGACGTCCTGTAAACTCATCAACTATAATAACTTCTCCGTCTTTAACTACATAATCTATATCATTTTTCATGATACCATTTGCTTTTAAAGCTTGATTTATATGATGCAACAACGTCATATTTTCAGCGTCCATAAGATTTTCAACGTTAAAATGTTTTTCGGATTTTTTTACACCTTGTCTAGTTATTGTAGCTGTTTTTGATTTTTCATCTATAATGTAATCGCAATCATCCATTAATTCATCTTGGTCAGCTTTTTCATCTATTTCAACAACTGTTTTTGATTTTAAAGTTTTTGCAAATTTATCAACTATATTATATAGTTCTGTGGACTTATCTCCTCTACCAGATATAATAAGAGGTGTTCTTGCTTCATCAATAAGAATAGAGTCTACCTCATCGACAATAGCAAAATTAGGTGCTCTTTGTACCATATCTTTTTTATAAATAACCATGTTATCACGAAGATAATCAAATCCCAATTCATTATTTGTAGCATAAGTTATATCACTATTATAAGCCGCTCTTCTTTGGTCGTTATTTAAGCCGTGTAAAATAACGCCTATAGTTAAACCTAGGTATCTATATATTTTGCCAATTTCCTCAGATTGGAACTTAGCAAGATAATCATTTACAGTTACTACATGAACTCCATTTCCAGATAAAGCATTTAAATATGCAGCAAGACAAGCAACAAGTGTTTTACCTTCACCCGTTTTCATTTCAGCTATTCTTCCTTGGTGTAAAACAATAGCACCTATAATTTGTACTGGGAACGGACGTTTTCCTAATACTCTATCTGCAGCTTCACGACAAGTGGCTAAAGCTTCAGGTAAAATATCATCAAGTGTTTCTCCCGACTCAAGTCTATCTTTAAATTGACCTGTTTTAGCCTTCAGTTCCTTGTCTGTTAAAGCTTTATACTCATCCTCAAGATCTAAAACAGCTTGTTTTATAGGTTCTATTCTTGTAAGTTCTTTTTTACTATAAGAACCAAATATCTTATCTATAAGTCCCATTATTTTCGTCCACCTTTTAAAATTTATTGAAAAGAACATGATATAAAATAATATCTCTCTTCGAAAACACATAAATATATTTTATAACAATTTTCATCATTTGTCAATAGTTTTATCTTATATATTTTTCCATATAATTTACAAATATTTTTTTGTAAAAGCCATACTAATTATGTACTAAATTCATATTATATTTGCATAAAAATAAAACTTTATTTGCAATATAAATAAAAAAAATATCAATATACTGCAAAAAATAATCAATAAAGGAGAAGATATATTTAATTTTTTATGATATAATAATCTAAGAGTGATAAGAGCCCTAAAAACTATATATATTTCAAGGAGGATTTTTATGAATTTTAAAAAAATCACTAGCATTTTTGCTGCTGCTGCTATTGCAATTTCAGCAATTCCATCAAACGGTTTTGGTAATAAAAACGCAGATGTAAACGCACAGATAACACCTTATTATGCATCTGAATACAATATCCCAGATGTGAAAATTACATCTTCTAGCATTCCTGATTTAGAAGCATTGAAATTTACATCAAATATGACACTAGGTTTTAATTTAGGAAATACTTTTGACGCCTTTAGTGATACTACTACTATAAGTGAACTTGATTTTGAATCTATGTGGGTTGGCGTTAAAACTACAAAAGCTATGATTGATACAATCAAAGCTGCTGGATTTAAAACAATTCGTATACCTGTTTCATGGCATAATCATGTAGATAAAGACTATAAGAT
>JAEXNS010000201.1 GCA_023439605.1 Bacillota bacterium
ATGGTATACTCCTTTAAGAGAAGCTCTTTCAGCTTTTGTAACTGAAACTCAAAAAACAGTTACTGGCGAAGTTAAACTTAAATTATACAAAGGGAATATAATAAATGCTGGGGGAACTTCTCCATATACTTTATATGATGAGGAAATAGCAACATTTGATGAGGATGAAGTATATGACCAAAACGATAGTGCAGGATTTATAAATCTATATGGCTTACCAATTAAAGTTAAAGCAAAATTAGATGCAAAAAGAAATTTGAAATAACAGTTACTATTTAACCATTAAAGGTAAAGTTTACGGTTTTGCAAGGATTTCGACTCTGCGGAGTCGACCGAGTTTTCCGGTCGCCCTGGACCTTCGGTAAAACAACTCCGCCTTATGTATATGGCTGGATAGTAACAAATAACATATTTGAAAAAATTGTGAGGCGGGCGAAACGTCCGTCTCTCATACATTTAGAGGTGGATATTTATGAATGAAATAAAAAGGTATGAACATATAGTTGGTGAAATGATAGAGATAAGAGAAGACAGCTTGCCGGATTCAGTTTTTGATACAATAAATTTAGAAAGAGCAGAATTTACAGATGTTAACTTATCTACAGTAGTTTTTGATAAAGCAAATATGGAGTGTGCTGTATTTAATAGCGTTGATTTAAATTGTAGTGCGTTTGACAATGCTTATCTTGATAATAGCACAATAAACGATGCTAGTTTTGCAAATGCGGTTATTGATAATGTAAATATGGAAAGAACTAAATTTAGTAATTTGAATATGACTTGTGCGAATTTTAAAAATGTCAATTTTAAACTAACTCATTTTAATGAAGCAAATTTTGATGAAACAAAGTTTGGATGTTCTGATATGATAGGAGCTTCTTTTAAAACAATAATTTTAAAAGAAACTGTATTTGATGAATGTGATTTTTCAAATGTTGAATTAAAAGATTGTAAAATTGATGGATTGGTTATAAACGGAATAGATATATCTGAATTAATAAAATCTTATAATAAATAGTAAAATTTAAAACAAAAAGAAAGGAGTATTTACTGTTGTATTTCGTACAGTAAAGTATAACTATATGGCTAAAATGTGGGCGGGAAGATTTTCAAAAGAAGTTGACAAAAAAGTAAATGCTTTTAATTCTTCGATATCATTTGATGGTAGAATGTATGCACAAGATATTATTGGTAGTATGGCACATGCTGAAATGCTTGGAAAATGTAATATTATTTCAAAAGAAGATAGTGATAAAATAATTTCAGGATTAAAAGGCATACTAGATGACATAGAGATGGGAAAAATAGAATTAGATATGACTGCTGAAGATATACACATGTTTATTGAAGCAGAATTAACATCTCGCTTAGGGGATGTTGGCAAAAGATTGCATACATCAAGGTCAAGAAACGACCAGGTTGCTTTGGATATAAGGCTATATTTAAGAGAAGAAATATTTGAAATAATTAATTTAGCTTTAAGCTTGATTAAGGTTTTATGTAATATTTCAAAAGAACATTTAGATACAGTAATGCCAGGGTATACACATTTACAAAGAGCACAGCCTATAACATTTGCACATCATATGATGGCTTATGCTCAAATGCTTTTGAGGGATATCGAAAGATTAAAAGACACAAATAAAAGAATGAATTATAATCCATTGGGTAGTTGTGCTTTAGCAGGAACTACTTATCCTATAGATAGAAATATTACAACCGAAATTTTAAACTTTTATTCTCCAACTGTAAATAGTTTGGATAGTGTATCTGACAGGGATTTTTGTGTTGAACTAGCAAGTGCAATTTCAATTTTAATGGTTCATTTATCAAGATTTTCTGAAGAAATAATTATGTGGTGTTCATGGGAATTTAAGTTTGTTGATTTAGATGACGCTTATGCTACAGGTTCATCCATAATGCCACAAAAGAAGAATCCAGATATAACAGAACTTGTAAGGGGTAAAACAGGCAGAGTAATAGGTGATTTAGTTACTTTGTTAACTATGCTTAAAGGCTTGCCTTTGGCATATAATAAAGATATGCAAGAAGATAAAGAGGCTATTTTTGATGCAGTGGATAACGTGAAACTTTGCTTAAGTACTTTTATACCTATGATAGAGACTATGAAAGTTAATAAGGCAAATATGAGGCATGCAGCGGCTTCGGGATTTATCAATGCAACTGATTGTGCGGATTACTTAGTTAAAAAAGGAATGCCGTTTAGAGATGCTTATAAAATAACAGGGCAGTTGGTTGCTTTATGTATTGAACAGAAATTAACACTTGAAAATTTAAAAATACAAGAGTATAAAAAATATTCTGAATTATTTGATAGTGATATTTATGAAGCAATAAATTTAGAGGTTTGCGTAAATCAAAGAACTTCTGAAGGTGGCCCATCCCCTGAAGCAGTAAAAAAACAGATAGAAATTACAGAGAGTAAATTAAGTTATGAATAAAAAAATGTTAAAAGGGATTATGAAATTAAGTTTTATAACTGTTATAGTTTGGATGATAGGCCTTTTTGTTATTTTTGTACTAGATTTTAAAAATCATGACGCAGTATCCATAGGGTGGACTATAGCTGTTTTTATAATTACGTTGATAATAAGTGTTTGTAAAAACATGAAAAAAGGAGAATAGTTATGGCAGTAAAAGTTTTTATAGATGGTCAAGAGGGAACTACAGGGTTAAAGATTTTAGAAAGATTTAAAAATAGAGAAGATATCCAAATACTTACTATTGAAGATTCATTAAGAAAAGACGTTGCAGAACGCAAAAAACTTATCAACAGTTCAGATTATACTTTTTTATGTTTACCAGATGTCGCTGCAAAGGAAGCAGTAGCTTTAGTTGAAAATGAAAATGTAAAAATAATTGATGCTTCAACAGCACATAGAACAAATCCAGATTGGACTTATGGGTTTCCAGAGTTATCTGAAAAACATAGAGAAGATGTTAAAAATGCTAAGAGATTGGCTGTTCCAGGATGTTATGCAAGTGGATTTGTATCTATTGTATATCCTTTAATTCAGCATTCGATAATAGAAAATAGTTTTCCTGTTTTTTCGTATGCAACATCTGGTTATAGTGGTGGAGGGAAAAAACTTATTTCTGATTATGAAAGTGAAAACAGAAAAACAGATTTAAACAGCCCAAGATTATATGCACTTTCTCAAAATCACAAGCATTTACCTGAAATGAAATATGTTTGTGGTTTAGAAAATACACCCATGTTTAACCCTATGGTATGCGATTATTTTAGTGGAATGGTGGTTTCTGTTCCATTACAGCTGAGAACTTTAAGTAAAAAAATGAGCATGAAAAATATTTATGATATTTTTGCAGATCATTATAAAGATCAAAAATTTATTTCAATAGAAAATATGAGTAGTCAATCAATATCAGATGGTTTTCTTGCATCTAGTACTTTGAGTGATACAAACAAAATGCAAATATTTATATTAGGAAATGATGAACAGGTTTTGTTGTGTTCTAGATTGGATAATTTGGGTAAAGGTGCATCTGGTGCAGCAGTTCAATGTTTAAATATAATGATGGGAATTGACGAAACAACAGGGTTGATTTAATAGTTACTATTCAGCCTATAAAGCTAAAGTTTACGGTTTTGCAAGGGTTTCGACTCTGCGGAGTCGACCAGGCTTTCCGTTCGCCCTGAACCTTCGGTAAAATATCTCTGCCCTATACATATGGCGGAATAGTAATATTTAATATTTATTATAAAGGCGATGATAAAAATGAATTTCAAAAATTTTGAAGGCTATAAATATATAGATGGTGGTGTTTGTGCATCTATAGGATTTAAGGCAAATGGCTTAAATTGCGGATTAAATAAGGATAAAAATAAATTTGATTTGGGTTTAGTTTATAGTGAGGTTATGTGTAATACTGCTGCTGTATATACAGTTAACAAAGTGAAAGCAGCTCCAATACTTGTAACTCAAGCAAATTTAAGCAAATCAGAAGGCAAGGCTAAGGCTATAATAGTAAATTCTAAAAATGCAAATGCCTGCAATAAAGATGGCGAAGAAAAAGCGTTGAAAATGTGTAAATTAGTAGCTGACGAATTAAATATAAAGCAGGAAGAAGTTATAGTGGCTTCAACAGGAGTTATTGGGCAACCGTTACAAATAGAGTTTATAG
>JAEXNS010000250.1 GCA_023439605.1 Bacillota bacterium
TCAACATATATTATGTTAAAATAAATATATGAAAATAAATTTAAGAGGTGGCTGAAAATGTTTTTAACTAAAATAAATATAAAAAACTATAGATTAGTAAAAGATATGGAGATAAACTTTACTAAGGGTGTTAATTTAATAATAGGTGACAACGGATTAGGAAAAACGTCCATACTTGATGCAATTGCAGTGGGGTTAGGCGGATATATTAATGGAGTTAAAGATGTTACACCAAAGAATATACTAGAAGATGATATTCGACAGGAATCATTAACAATGGGTGACGGATCTATTACAAGAAAATACAATACTCCAACATCTATAGGTTGTACATGTGATATTTCAGGGAAAATATTAAAATGGGAAAGACGTCGTAAAGAAATTAATACATCCAAAACAACTACTTTAGGAAAAGATATAACAAAATATGTGGAGTATGTAATAAATGATGATGAAAGTGTACTACCATTATTATGTTACTATTCTACAGATAGATTATTGAATGATAGTAAATCTAAAGATACAAGTAAATTTAAAAATAGATATGATGGATATAAAAATTCAATGAATAGTAATTTTGATTTTAAAAGTATAGAATCTTGGTGCCTTAAAATGGAGATGATTGCTTTTCAAGAAAATAAAAAAATTCAAGAGTATGAAGTTTTTAAAAAAACATTATCCGAAATAATGCAGAAAATAGAAAGAACTGATTTTTTACCAAAAATTTATTATGATAGAAAATTTGAAACTATTGTTTACTGTAAGCACAATAATATAATTCCTATATCTTATTTTAGTGCTGGATATAAGTCGATTTTTAAAATTGCTATAGATATGACATATCGATCGATTTTTTTGAATCCTAAAATATCAAACGTAAACGAGGTGGGAGGTATAGTCATTATAGATGAAATTGATATGCATTTACATCCAAAATGGCAATGGATAATAATATCTATGTTAGAAGAAGTGTTTCCTAAAATACAATTTATAATAGCAACGCATTCGCCTATTGTAATTTCTTCGTGTAAAAGTGGAAATCTTATTATGATAGATGAAGAACAAGAAATAAAATATTTAAATAATGCTTATGCATATTCTGTAAATGATGTGTTGGAACTTAGACAAGGCAGTTATGAAATACCAGAAGAAGTAAAAAAATTATATGATTTATTTGAGGAATTTTACAATAAAGCTGATTATGATAATGCTAAAAAAATAATTCGGGAAATGATTGAAAAATATGGCAAAGATAATTCAGAAGTTAAAAATGCTTTATGGGAATTAGGAATAGAGTGAGGCGAGGTTTAAAATGATATATATATCGAAAAAAGGGCCTTCTAATAAAATTATGAAAGCAATTACAGAAATAAGAAGCGATCCAAACTGGAAAAATGCTAGTGATACACAAAGTATTCGAAGTTTTTTTGATAAATTACCTAAAGAAGAAATAAGGAAATCATTGTTGATAGAGCAGCATTATTTATGTGCTTATTGCATGAAACAAATAAAAAATGATTCTTTGCATACTACTATAGAACACTTTTATTCATTGAGTAATGATAAAAACAAAGCATTGGATTACAAAAATTTATTACTAGTTTGCGATGGTGGTAGAAATAAGACAAATGGTATATGCTGTTGTGATGTAACTAAAAAGGAAAAGAAATTAACAATAAATCCATTAAAAGAATATATGATGGATAAAATCAACTATAAAAAAGATGGTACAATTTATTACGAAGATATTAACAACAAGAAAGAAGAGGAAAAAATACAATTTGATATAGATACTATCCTTAATTTAAATGGTGAAATAAAAAACGACAAAAGAATAGATACATTTACTGAAATTTTAAAAGGAAGAAGAGATGCATATAAACAGTATGAAACAATTATAAAAAAATTGGAGAAAAAAGAAGAATTAAATTCTAATAAAATCGAAAATGAAATAAAAAACATTAAATCAAAGGAAAAGTATTGTGAATTTATAGGGGTTATTGTATTTTTCTTAGAACGTAAGAAAAAACTATTAATGAAATAAAAACCAATAATAATTTTAATAGGTTGACTATGAATTTTCTGATTTTTATATTAGAGGTAAATAGGTTATCAAAAAAATTTTCCAATGTAGGCGAAAAAGTACCTGTTTATTATAACCCTAAAGAACCATCGCAGGCGGTTTTAGAACGTGGAAACAATTTCTTCTCTTCATGGCCACTTATTATGGGTTTATTTATATTATTTTTCGTAATAACAAATCTATTTAAAAAGCGAGACAATATATGAAAATGTTTTTTATGTGATAAAGTCACAGAATTATTTGCTATATATATGATATGATAAATGTGTAAATTTATTTTAGGAGGATTTTATTATGCAAAAATATGAATGTCCATGTGGATATGTTTATGACCCTGAAGTAGGAGATCCAGATAGCGGAATTGCACCAGGAACATCATTTGAAGACTTACCAGAAGATTGGGTTTGCCCAGTTTGCGGACTTTCAAAAGATGCATTTTCTGAGGTATAATGATTAAAATTCAATTTTTTATTAAGGTTGCATAAAATAAATAATAGATAACTATTGTTTATTTTATGCAACCTTTTTATTTTTAAGGAAAATGAATAAGATTATGAATTTATTTATGTCGATTAAAACTATTAAGCTTCAAAATTATGTTTTGTATTTATAATTTTATATATTTTATTATTTAAATTTTAAATAAAGGATAATTTATTTTACACTGATTTTACAAAAAACAGATAGAATAATTTACAGAGATTTTTATATAATTAATATTAGTTAAGAAAATAATCAAATTATTTTGGAGGAAGCAAATTTATGAAAAAAATTATATCTTCAGTACTATCACTTACATTATTAGGATTAACATTAGTAGGATGTGCAGCAAAAACTTCAGAAAATATTTCAGTAATCTCTAGAGAAGAAGGTAGTGGTACTAGAGGTGCATTTGTTGAATTGTTGGGAATAGAAGAAAAAGATGCAGATGGAAACAAAGTGGATAAAACAACTGAAGAAGCAACAATAGCAAAAGGGACAGATGTTGTTATTACACAAGTGTCTAGTGATAAAAATTCAATAGGATACATATCTTTAGGCTCGTTAAATGATTTGATAAAGCCATTAAAAGTAAATGGTGTAGAAGCAAAATCTGAAAATGTAAAAAATGGTTCCTATTCAGTTTCCAGACCATTTAACATAGCAGTTAAGGATGGTATTTCCGAAGTTGCACAAGATTTTATTGATTTCATATTAAGTGAAGAAGGGCAAAAAATAGTAGAAAGTAATAAATATATTCCACTCGAAGCAAAATCAGCATATAAAGCAACAGATTTAAGTGGAAAAATAGTTGTAGCCGGTTCCTCTTCAGTTTCTCCAGTAATGGAAAAATTATCAGAAGCATATAAAGCATTAAATAAAAATGTAACTATAGAAATACAAACTTCTGATTCATCTTCAGGTATGAAAGCCGCTATGGACGGAACTTGTGATATAGGTATGGCTTCAAGAGAATTAAAAGATTCTGAAGCAGAATTGAAAGCTATAGTTATTGCTTTAGATGGTATAGCGGTTGTAGTAAATAAAGAAAATGCTCTTACAGATTTAACTTCAGAACAGATCAAAAAAATATATACTGGTGATATAAAAACTTGGAGTGAAGTAAAATAATGAAAAAACAGTATTTAGAAAAAGGGATGGAAATAATTTTTTTAATTAATGCATGTGTTTCTGTTCTAGCTGTATTGTTAATATGTGTCTTCATATTTATAAATGGAGTTCCAGCAATATCGGAAATTGGATTTGTCAACTTTGTATTAGGTGAAAAATGGAGACCAATGGACACGCCTTCAAGCTACGGTATACTTCCTATGATTATAGGAAGTATATATGTAACAGCTGGTGCAATAATTATAGGTGTTCCAATTGGAATATTGACAGCAATATTTATGTCTCATTTTTGCCCCAAAAAATTATATAAAATTATTAAACCAATTATAAATTTATTGGCTGGAATACCATCTATAGTATATGGCTTTTTTGGAATGATAGTTATAGTTCCTTTTATAAGAACATATATAGGTGGAAATGGAAACAGTATTTTATCTGCATCTATTTTACTGGGAATGATGATATTACCTACTGTTGTAGGACTGTCAGAAACATCCTTAAAAGCAGTTCCAGAACATTATTATACAGGGGCTTTAGCTTTGGGGGCTACTCATGAAAGAGCTATAACTACTGTAATATTACCAGCTGCAAAATCTGGTGTACTTGCAAGTGTTATATTGGGAACAGGCCGAGCAATAGGTGAAACAATGGCAGTTATTATGGTAGCTGGAAATCAGGCACGTGTACCAAATGATATTTTAAGTGGTGTTAGAACATTGACGGCAAATATCGTAACTGAAATGGGTTATGCTGAGGGACTTCATTATGACGCATTAATAGCAACAGGTGTTGTTTTATTCGTGTTTATTTTAATGTTAAATATCACACTCACTATAGTTACAAATAAGAAAAGAGGGTAATTATGAAACACAAAGGAGAACTAACTTTAAACTCTTCTATGATGTCAAAGGAAAATATGAAAAATTCGTTGATAATAAAAATAAAAGAAAAATTCAAAACATACAAATTACATCCTTTTTCATTTATTTTCTTTATACTTGTAACTTTAGCTGTTATTACAACGGTATCTGTTTTTATCATGGTTGTAGGGTACGTTTTAGTAAATGGAATACCATATTTATCTCCAAAATTATTTGAATTAAAATATACAAGTGAAAATGTATCTATGCTTCCATCGATTATAACAACTGTTTCAATGGTTTTTATATCTCTTGCTATATCTGCACCTATTGGTGTTTTTTGTGCTATATATCTTGTGGAATATTCAGGTTCAGGAAATAAAATTGTAAAATTAATACGAGTAACGACCGAAACTTTGGCAGGAATCCCCTCTATTGTTTATGGTCTTTTTGGCATGTTGTTTTTCGTTACTGCATTAAAATGGGGATTTTCTATTTTGGCAGGTTCATTTACACTTGCAATTATGATATTACCATTAATAATACGTTCTACAGAAGAGTCATTAAAGTCAGTAGATCAAAGCTATAAAGAAGGAAGTTTTGGATTAGGTGCTGGGAAATTAAGAACAATTTTTAAAATAGTTTTGCCAAGTTCGATAAATGGAATATTGGCAGGTATAATTCTTTCAATTGGTAGAATTATAGGGGAAACAGCAGCACTTATTTATACAGCAGGAACTGTAGCTCAAATTCCTGAAAACTTAATGCAATCAGGTAGAACACTTTCTATACATATGTATAATTTATCTGGAGAAGGTCTGCATATGCATCAAGCAAGTGCAACAGGTGTAGTTTTGTTATTGACAGTATTTATCTTAAATACATTAGCTTCGTTTATAGCAAAAAAATTAGAGGAGAGATAAAAGAATGGCAACAAAATTTAAAATAAATGATTTAAATCTTTTTTATAGCGATTTTCATGCACTTAAAAATGTAAATTTAGATATAGATTCAAATGAGATAATGGCATTTATAGGACCATCAGGTTGTGGAAAATCAACTTTTTTAAAATCACTAAATAGAATGAATGATTTAGTAGAGGGTTGCAAAATTACTGGTGGAGTTTATTTAGATGGAAAAGATGTATATAAAGAAATGGAGATAACTACACTTAGAAAGACAGTTGGCATGGTATTTCAAAAGCCAAATCCATTTCCTATGAGTGTTTATGATAACGTAGCATATGGTCCTAGAACTCATGGAATTAAGAAGAAATCACAGTTAGATGAAATAGTTGAAACTAGTCTTAAGCAGGCATCAATTTGGGAAGAATTAAAAGATAGATTAAAAAAATCCGCACTAGGACTTTCAGGAGGACAACAACAAAGGCTATGTATCGCAAGAGCTTTGGCCGTTAAGCCAGAAGTAATTCTTATGGATGAACCAACATCTGCACTAGATCCTATTTCTACATCTAAAATAGAAGATTTATGTGTTGAACTTTCTGACAAATATACTATAATAATGGTAACTCATAACATGCAGCAAGCAGCTAGAATTTCAGATAAAACATCGTTTTTTTTACATGGAGAAATAGTTGAAAATGGTGATACAGATAAAATATTTTCAATGCCTCAAGATAAAAGAACAGAAGACTACATCACGGGAAGATTTGGATAAAAATCAGGAGGATATTAAATGAGAAATCGTTTTGAAGAACAGCTAAAAGAATTGAATATAAAAATATTACAAATAGCAGGATATGTAGAACAGTCTATTTTTAAAGCAAATAACGCTTTAATTGATAGAGATGTAGATTTAGCAAGAGAAGTTATTGAAAATGATAATATAGTTGATGAATTAGAAAAAGAAATAGAGAGCAAGTGCCTTAAATTAATACTTCATCAACAACCTGTAGCAACTGATTTAAGGAGAATTTCATCAGCTTTGAAAATAATTACTGATTTAGAAAGAATAGCGGATCAAGCAGCAGATATTGCAGAAATAACCATTCATTTAGCTGAAAAGGAATATATAAAAAAGCTAGAACATATACCTCTTATGGCAAAAGCTGCAACAAGCATGGTTACTGAAAGTATAAATGCTTATATAAACGATGATATAAATTTAGCTAAAACAGTAATAAATGCAGATGATTGTGTAGATGAGTATTTTAGGCAGATAAGAGATGAGCTAGTAGAGTTAATAACTCATAATAGAGATTTTGCAGATCAAGTAATTGATTTTTTGATGATTGCAAAATATCTTGAAAGAATAGGTGACCATGCTGTAAACATTGCAGAATGGGCAATTTTTACGATGACAGGAATGCATAAAAGTTCAAAAATCATATAATTTAATTTGCAATATTGAAATAAATGAGAAAATTATCACTCGTAGATACAGAGTGCTAATTTTCATCTTTTTATCACAAAAAAGACATAATATTATCATAAAAAAGAGTAAAATAATAATCAACAAATAAATCAATTACAAATAAAAGTAGATGATTTATTTTTCAAATATAAAAAATATGTTTAGAAGAGAAAAATTAGGAGGAATTATTATGTTAGAACTAATGAACTTTGAAAAACCAATGAGATTGGCACATTATTTTGATGATTTAGAAAAAAATTTTTTTAGATCAAGTGCAACGCAGAAAATGTCAATGAAAACGGACATAATTGAAAAAGAAGATGCATTTGTTCTAGAGTCCGAACTACCTGGATTTCAAAAAGAAGATATAAACATTGATATTTCAGGAGGGTTATTGACTATAAAAGCTAATCACAAAGAAGAGAAAGAAGAAAAAGATGAAAAAGGAAACTACATAAGAAAGGAAAGAAGTTTTGGCTCATACTTTAGATCTTTTAACGTAGAAAAAGTAAAACTAGAAGACATAAAAGCAGAGTATACAAACGGAATACTTAAACTTACTTTACCAAAACTAGATAAAGATATACCTCAAACCAGAAGGATAGAGGTTCAATAAAATAAAATGGAGTTGATTTCAACTCCATTTTATTTTATATTAATTAAGTTTATTAAAAATTATTTTGATGAGCCTATATTTTTAATTTTTTTATTGTATACAATATATAATAGAATAAAACTCAAAATAAATGCAAAAAATTCAGCAATGGGAAAGGCGAACCATACAGCATAAGTTTTTGACATTTTGGATAGAATAAAGGCTAGTGGTAAAAGTACAATTATTTGTCTAAAAAAAGAGATTAACATACTTAAGAAGCCGTGACCTAAGGATTGTAAAACAGCCGAAATAACTGAGCAAAACCCTATGAAAATGAAACTAATAGAAATTATTTTAACAGCCAAAATTGTGTCATTTAAAATGTTTGGTGATATTTCAAAAAATGAAATAAAGAACTGAGGGAAGATTTGTAATATAATCATAAAAATGATCATTATAACTGATGCATATATAGAGCTTAATTTTATTGTTTGAATTATTCTATGTTTTTCTTTTGCACCATAATTATAAGAAACAATTGGAATTATACCATTTGTAAGACCTATTACAGGCATAAAGGCAAAGCTTTGAAGTCTAAAAAACACACCAAAAATTATAGGGAAGCTCAAAGAAATGCCTAAGAGTATTTTGTTCAAACCAAACACCATAAAAGATGATAAAGCTTGCATTATTGTTGCGGGAAAACCTATAGCATATATTTTTTTAATTGCATTAAAATCGATAGAAAAGGACTTAAAGCTTATGTTCACATCGTTATTGATTTTTTTATTAAAAAAAACAGCAAATAAAAATCCAACTATTTGACTTATAACAGTCGCAATTGCAGCACCTTCCACACCTAATTCAGGGAAAATTCCTATTCCAAATATAAGTAGTGGATCTAAAATGATATTTAAGAAAGCTCCAATAAGTTGAATTAGCATAGAATAAAAGGTTTTACCAGTAGCCTGCAAGATCCTTGAAAAACCTATTTGACCAAAAATTCCAAATGAAAAGCAACAACAAATTTTTAAATAATCATAACCATATTGAATTATTGTTTCCGAATCGGTTTGAATTTTAAAAAAAGGTTTTATCAAACATAAACCAACTATAAAAAAAATAATGAAATTAATAAACTCTACGAAAATCCCGTTTTTAGCCATTAAACTAGCTTTATCTTTGTTTTTTTCTCCTAAAGCACGAGACAGTAGGGAGTTAAAACCGACTCCAATTCCTGTAGCAAAAGCAATTATTAAACTTTGAAGAGGAAAGGACAGAGATAATGCAGTAAAAGCATCAGCACTTATTTTAGATACAAAGATACTGTCTACTATATTGTATAATGATTGAATAAGCATAGATATCATCATAGGAAGGGAAATGTTAATTATTAATTGATTTATGGAATCAGTTTTCATTTTATGTGCATCCATTTTACGCCTTCTTTCTTTTGTGGTCATTAATATTATAAATCTATAAAAAATTTAAGTCAATGTTATTTTTTTAAAAAATAGATAAAATATTGTGTTGGATAGTTAAATATGATATAATGATTAAGAATGACTTTATGATTATATCGGAAGGTGTTTAATGAAATATAGGTTAAAAGTTGAGGCCATAACAGATGTAGGTATTAAGAAAAATATAAATGAAGATGACTATATATACAGAATTGCTGAGGTTGAAAACTATTATGCAGGTGTTTTTGCTGTTGCAGATGGTGTTGGTGGCCTAGAAAAGGGAGATTACGCTAGTACGACTGCTTCGGAGGAAATAGATAATTGGTGGAATAATGAATTTAAAAATAATTATAATGATTATGAGTTTTTAATAGATACTTTAAAAAATGTTTTTTTAAATGTAAATGATAAATTAATGAATTTATATAAAACTCAAAATATAAAAACTGCAACAACACTATCGCTTCTATTTATATATAAAAATAAATATACAATAATTCATATAGGTGATAGCAGAATTTACAAATATAAAAGATTTATAAAAACAAAATTATCACAATTAACCAAAGATCAAATTTGTATCATAGAGAAAAATATTAACGGCACAATTTATAAAAAGAGTTTCTTAAAAGACTATTTAGGTGTAAACGATAAATGTGAGTATATTATTGATTATGGTGAAATAAAAAATAAAGATATTTTTTTTCTATGCAGTGATGGTGTATATAAAACAATAAAAGATGAAGAGATAAAAAATGTTATTTTAAAAAGTGAAAATGATTTAAAGTCTATATGTAAGAATTTAACTGAGAAAGCAAAGCAAAATTTAGAGACGGACAACATAACTGCTATTTCAATTAAAATTACCAAATAATGATGTATCTAAATTGTAATAAACTTATAATTGACCTTATTGACTAAATAATATATACTTAAATATATGAATTGTACAAAATGAAAGGAGCCTTTTATGGATTCGGACAGTAGTCGAATGTTTATTTTATTATTTTTTATAATAATAAAAATTATAGTTATTTGTAGCGAGTATGCTATTATTGAAATTAATGAAATGAAGATAAAAGAATCAAAAATAAATGCAAAAAAAAGAATAGAATTATTAGAGATAATGAAAAATCCAGTAAAAACAATAGCAGCGTTTAATACAAGTAAATTTATGTTAAATATAATGATATCTATTTTAACTTTTATTATATTTAAAGAAAATATGTTTTTGGCTATCATTGAAAATTTTAATATAAAAAACAAAATAATAAATATATCAGTAGAATTATTAGTTTTAACCTTACTCATAATTGCTTTATCTTTCGTATTGATAGTATTTACAGAATTATTGCCAAAAAAAATTGCAGAAAAGCATATAGTTTTAATAGCAAAAAATTCAATAAAATTTATAAAACTAAACATTATTTTTATGACTCCATTGAGTTTTATAATCAAAGTGGTAAATGATGTTTTTTGCAAATTATTAAATCTACCAATATCCCACAAAGAGGATGTAGTTACTGAAGAAGGAATTCTTATGATGGTTGAAGTGGGTAATGAAACAGGAGTTTTAGAAGAAAGCCAAAAAGAAATGATAAATAACATATTTGAATTTGGTGATGTAACAGTTTCAGAAGTTATGACACATAGGACAAATATTGTTGCTATAGATATAAACTCAAAAATAGCTGATGTTGTATATCTTGCAGTAAATGAGGGCTTTTCAAGAATGCCAGTATACGAAAATACTATAGACACTATTATTGGCATTATATATGTAAAGGATTTATTATGTCTTATAGGATGTGATTGCTCTGAAAATTTTTCGTTAAAGGATTTTATTAGAGATGTTATTTATGTTCCAGACACAAGTAAATGTGATTCTTTATTTGAGCAGTTAACAAAAAAGAAAATGCAAATGGCAATTGTAGTTGATGAATATGGTGGAACTTCAGGAATAATAACCATGGAGGATTTGATAGAAGAAATAGTTGGGAATATACAAGATGAGTATGATGAGGATGAAGTCGATATAGTAGAGGTAGATAAAAATATATTTACAATAAAGGGCTCAGCAGATCCAGAAGAAATTTTTGAAAAGTTAAATATAAATTTACCATCACATCAAGATTATAATACGATGAGTGCATTCATTGTGGATTTAATAGGAAGAATCCCTGCAGAAGATGAGGCACCGTCTGTAAATTATGAAAATGTTGAATTTACAGTATTGCTAATGGAAGATAATTGGGTTTCAAAAATAAAGGCAGTAATCAAAAGTTAAAGTGTAGATAAATATAGTGGCAAGTGCAAAAGGAGGGGAAAAATGAACAAAAAAATAATTATTTTTTACTTTATATTTTTATTAATCATCACATCTTGTACTAAGGAAAAAGTTGATGGGAATAATCTTAAATCAAAAATTGAGAATACAAAAGATTCTAAAATTATAATAACACAAAAAGATAATGCTAAAGAAACTAAAAAATTAACAACTAAAATAAAAAACAATGATAAAAGCATAGAAACAATAACTATTCAAACAACGGTAAGTGAAACAAAAACAGAAAAATCAATTGAAAATACAGATCCAAATTTACAGCAAACGATCAAAAGCGAATATATTAAAGAAGTAACTCAAGCAAGAGTAGATGAAACACCTAAAATAACTTCAACATCAAGTGCAATTTCACAATTAACTCCTCTCAAAAATATTGTGAATTCTTTTAAAACAAATAACTTAACTCAAAATCAAAAAAAAGTATATGAAAGACTTGTAAATGGTTTGGCGGTTTGTGAAGAGAAAATAAATATAGAAGTTCCTATAAGTAAAGATGATTTATTTAAGGTATATGAATTAATATTGTCCTCATTAGAATTACAAATGTATGCACCAACACGCTCTTATAAATATATATATTCTGAAAATACAGGAAACATACATACAGTAATACCAGAATACTCATATAGCTATAACAGAGCTAAAGATATGAAGAAAGAAATAGATCAAAGGGTTGAGCAAATAAAAAGTCTAATCAATTCAAATATGAACGATATTGATAAAGTAAAAATATTCCACGATGAAATTATTTATAATTGCAACTATTTTGTAGACGTTTTAAATTATAATACAGAGGAATTAGATGCATTGATGAAAAATTCTAACTATGACAATGCATATGGTGCCTTAATAGATGGAATAGCTGTCTGTGAGGGATATGCAAGAGCATTCTTGTATTTGTGTAATAGCGTAGGAATACCGTGCGAATTAGTATCAGGAGTTGCAGATGGAGTACAGCACATGTGGAATATGGTGTACTTAAATGGAAAGTGGTATCATATGGATTTAACGTGGGATGATCCAGTGGTAAAAGATTCTCCTTTAACAAACAACATATCATATAATTATTTCAATACAACAACTGAACAAATAAAAAAAGATCATAGCATAGATGAAACTTATTTCAAATATCCAGAAGCAACAGATAATTATGCGAATTATTATTATTATTATGGCTATATTGCAAATGACATAGAACAAGGAAAAAGTATTTTAGTTGAAAAAATGAAGACTGCATTAAATAATGGTGACTCTTATACATCTATAAAATTCACATCATCTGAATTGATGAATCAAATGAACACATATCTATTTGATTCAAATGCAAAGGGAATGTCTGAAATAATAGTGTTGGTAAATGAAAATCAAACTATCATGGCTGATAAAACTAGGCTTTCAAGAAGTTTAGATGAAAAAAACAACATAATAAAAATCTTTTTTTAAAAAAGATAAAAAAAGTGTTGACAAGAGCAAATAAATATGGTATGATATTAAAGTTGTGTTTGAGACCGAAGAAAAAACAAACGGAAAAGCTAGATTAATTGAAAAATA
>JAEXNS010000278.1 GCA_023439605.1 Bacillota bacterium
ATAAATAAAGTTTCAGAAGGAACTAAAATAGCCAACTCTACAGCTGATTCTCTAGGGGCTATAGTTCAAAGTATAGATAAAATTGCAAACATAGTAGAGCAAATAGACACATCTTCTGAGCAACAATCGGTTTCTATAACTCAAGTCACTCAAGGAATAGATCAAATAGCAACGGTTGTACAAACAAACTCTGCAACGGCAGAAGAAAGTGCAGCTGCTAGTGAAGAATTATCTGGCCAAGCTCAAATGTTACTAGAACTTATAGCTAAAATAAAATTAAAAGAAGAGAGAAAATATGAACATAAAAAAGATAAGGGCTTACACAAAGAATTTAATATAGAATTAGATGAATTTAATAAATATTAAATTCTGGTTTATACCAAATGATTTTGTATAGTAGAAAGAGGTGTTCTTTATGAAAAAAATCCAAATACCAAAAAAAATAAAACTAAATTTAGACTTTATGAAAAACTTTGAAATTGGTAAAAAACTAATAGTATGCTTTGCTTCTATAGGTGCTAGTTTTTTAATTGCTTTTGGAGTAACACTAAATGGTATGATAAAAAGTAACCAAGAGCTTAGAAATATGTATGATAAAAATCTTATAGGTGTCAGCACAATAAGTAATATAAATAAATTATACCAAGAGGAGTTAGTAAAAATAAGCAATATGGTACTGAACCCATCTTCTACTATTACATATAAAAACTTTTTAAAAAGATTAAACGAATGTGGTGCAGAAATAGATGAAAGTTTTGTAGCGTATGAAAAACTTATAACAAATAAAGATGAAGAAAAGCTTTTTTTAGAAACAAAAGATTTCTATTATAATAAATATTATAAAGATAGACAAAATCTAATAGATTTATCAGCCGATGACAAAGAATATGATGGTAGAAATAAACTTATAAGTTCAGGAAAAAACCTTACTCAAATGTCAACGTATTTTAATGATTTAAATAATTTAAAACTACAATTAGCAGAAAAATCAGTAATAAAACTGGAAGAAAATTTTAGTGTTTTACTAACTGTTAGTTTGCTGTTTATAGTTTTTGCTATAAGTTATTGTCTTTTTATGCTAAGGTATTTAAATAAAAACATATCTAAAAAAATAAAGCAAATAGCAGGTGTAGCGGAGGAACTTTCACTTGGAAATATAGAAGTTGATGTGAAATCTGAAAGTACAGATGAAGTAGGACAACTTGCTAGTGCTTTTTCAAAAATGATATCAAGTATAAAAGAACAAGCAAAAGTTGCGTTGGCAATAGCGGATGGTGATTTGTCTGTAAAATATACTCCTCATTCAGAAAAGGACGTTTTGGGAAATGCTTTGGTAAAAACCATAAATGGTTTGGACAGTATTTTTGATACTTTTAGGGTGGCGGCCAGTCAAGTAAATCTTGGTGCAGAACAAGTTGCAGGAGGCTCACAACAACTGTCTTCTGGTGCAACAGAGCAAGCAAGTGCGGTAGAAGAGCTAGCGGCAACAGTAGAAGACATAGCAAAGCAGGCTAAAGAAAATGCAGGCAGTACATCAGAGGTAAGAGGATTGGTTTCTAAGGCAGGCGAAGAGGTTTCTAAAGGTAACGAAAAAATGACTAAAATGATAGAAGCTATGCAGGATATAAATATTTCATCTAAAAAGATTTCAAAGATTATAAAAGTAATAGATTCTATAGCATTTCAAACAAACATCCTTGCTCTAAATGCAGCAGTAGAAGCAGCAAGAGCAGGAGCAGCAGGAAAAGGATTTGCAGTAGTTGCAGGAGAAGTTAGAAATTTAGCAGGAAAAAGTGCAGAGGCAGCAAAAAATACTACAGAGCTTATACAAGAGTCCATAAATAAAGTTTCAGAAGGAACTAAAATAGCCAACTCTACAGCGGATTCTTTAGGCGTTATAGTTCAAAGTGTTGATCAAATTGCTAGTATAGTAAAACAAATAGATACAGCTTCAGAACAACAATCAGTATCTATAGTTCAAGTTACACAGGGAATAGACCAAATAGCAACTGTTGTACAGACAAATTCAGCAACTGCAGAAGAAAGTGCAGCAGCTAGTGAAGAATTATCAAGTCAAGCACATATGTTACTTGAACTTATAGCTAAAATAAAACTTAAAGATGAAGAGGATAAAAAGATTGAAAAAGAAAATTTAAAAACAAATGAAGATAATATAAAAGGCTTTGAAATAGAACTTGATGATTTTGAAGATAAGTATTAAAAATATATTTCAAGATGTTTGTACTAAATGATTAAAAGTTTAGCCAATCTTTTCAAAAAACATCTTGAAATATCTATTATAATTGTGTATAATGAAGTAAAAGAAGAGATTAAAATATATATTATTTGTCTTATTTATATATTTTTAATTTTATTTAATTATACGTGTATAAATTAAAAAATAGGTAGGTGGAGGTTATGGGTAAATTTGAAGCAGGAATGGAAAGTATGGTTGACATGTATATATTTGAAACAACTACGCTTTTGGAACAGTTAGATCAAATATTAATGAGAACTGAAGCTAAGAAAAATTTTGACGAAGAAGATATAAACGAAATATTTCGTATAATGCATACTATAAAGGGTAGTTCTGCTATGATGGGTCTTGATAATATGGCAAAACTAGCTCATAGTTTAGAGGATATGTTTTTTATAATTAGAGAAGAAAAGCCAAAAATGAATTCTGTAGAAAGTCTTTATGAACTGGTTTTCTCAGCTTCTGATTTATTAAAAGCAGAAATAGAAATAGTTCAAAACGATGACTATGAAAATACGGATTTTAGTAGTGAAATATCAAAAATAACAAATTATGTTGTTGTATTAAAAAAGGGTGAAGCAGCTCATATTGATAGCAGTATACATGAATTGCACGAAAAAACTTTACCAAATGTTGAACAGGATATGGTAACTATCAGAGTTTTTTTTGAAGATGATTGTGGAATGGAAAACTTAAGAGCTTTGCTTCTTGTGAATAAATTAAAGCACAATTGTAGTAAAGTTATTTATCAGCCAGAAAACATTGAAAATGATTCTTCTACAGCCAAGGAAATAATTGAAAATGGTTTTGTTATAAGTTTTAAAACAGATAAGTCAGAAAGCGTAATCTTTACTGAAATTGAAGAAGCTTTAAATGTTAAATCTTTTGAAAAAATAACACAAAAAGTTCAAAAAGTAGATAGTAGTGTTGAAAAACCTATTAAATCAGAGGAAACAGTATCAGTAAAACAAGATATTCCTGTAAATCAAAATGAGGAAGTTAAAAAAATTAATGATACTGTGTCTCAAGCAAATAAAGGCAAGCAAAGTTTGATAAGTGTAAATCTAAACAAGCTGGATCAACTTTTAGATATGGTTGGTGAAATAGTTATAACAGAAGCTATGGTTACTTCAAGTCCAGATTTAAAGGATTTGAAACTAGATAATTTCCAAAAAGCAGCAAGACAGTTAAGGAAATTAACCGATGAACTACAAGATATAGTGATGTCGATAAGAATGGTTCCACTTTCAGGTGCTTTCAATAAAATGACTAGAATTGTAAGAGATATGAAAGTTAAATTAAATAGAGATGTTAATCTTGTTTTTGAGGGTGAAGAAACAGAAGTTGACAAAAGTATAATAGATAATTTAAACGATCCTCTTATGCATATGGTTAGAAATTCAATGGACCATGGCATAGAAGATGACCCGCAAGAAAGAATAGAAAAAGGAAAACCTGAAAAGGGGACTATAACTCTTTCTGCTTATAATGCCTCTGGTGAGGTAATTATAGTAGTTTCTGATGACGGAAAAGGAATAAATACGAAAAAAGTATTAGAAAAAGCAGTTAAAAATAAATTATTAACTAAATCCCCATCTGAATATTCGGATAAAGAAATTTTTAATATGATTATGTTACCTGGTTTTTCAACAAATGAGCAAGTAACCGAATTTTCAGGTAGAGGCGTTGGAATGGATGTTGTTAGAAAAAACATCGAAAAAATCGGGGGTTCTGTTTCTGTAGATAGTAAGTTTGGACAAGGTACAAAGTTTATTGTTAAAATTCCATTATCACTTGCTATTGTAGATGGAATAGAAATATCGGTTGGGAAATCAATTTTTACCATACCAATAAATACAGTTAGAGAGTCAATAAAAATTGAGAAAAAACAATTGATAAAAGATACAGCAGGAAAAGAAATGATAAAAATAAGAGGAGAGTGCTTCCCTCTTGTAAGACTATATGAATATTTTGATATAGAGCCAGTTTCTAAAAGTGCTTTTGATGGAATGATAATAGTTGTTGAAACAGAAGGGAAAATGGTATGTTTACTTGCAGATGAACTACTAGGAGAGCAACAAGTAGTAGTAAAACCATTTTCACCATTACTTAACAAATACAATGTTAAACAAAATGGCATGGCTGGATGTACTATCTTGGGAGATGGAAGCATAACCATAATATTAGATGTAAGTGGCATTATAAGTAATTTTTAGGGATGAGGTGTGGGTGATATGACAGAAGAAATGTATAATGAAATAACTACACAGGCTATGAAAGAGGGCACAGAAGTTCTTGTTTTTTATATCGAAGATGTTTTGTATGCGATAGATATAAAATACGTTGTAGAAATAATAGGAATGCAGCCAATTACACAGGTTCCTAAAATACCTGAATATATAAAGGGCGTAATAAATATAAGAGGGAAAGTAGTACCCGTAATGAGCGTTAGAAAAAAATTTCAATTAGAAGAAATAGAATATACAGAAAGAACATGTATTATAGTTGTAGAGTTAAATGATATTTCTGTAGGATTGATAGTTGATGGAGTGAGTGAGGTTCTTACAGTGGATTCGGGTGAAATTTGCCATATGATGGATTACAGAAAGTCAAATAAAAACAACTATATAAGTAATGTTATAGAAAATAAGGGGGATAATAAATTACTTCTGGATATAGAAAAATTGGTATTGGAGTGATTTTATGGATATGAAACTTAAGGAAGGTGATTTCAAAAGATTGGTTGAATTTATTCATACTAATTATGGAATTAACTTAGAGAAAAAAAGAGTACTTATAGAAGGCAGATTATCTAGAATTTTACCATCGAAAGGATTTAGTAATTATACAGAATATCTAGACAATGTTTTTGCTGATAAGAGTGGAGCAGAAATAATTACTTTGGTAAATAAACTCACCACAAACCATACTTTTTTTATGAGAGAACCTGCACATTTTGAGTATATGAAGGAAGTAGTACTGCCTTTCATAGAAAGAACAGTTAAGGATAAGGATGCAAGAATATCGTGTGCTGCATCTTCTACGGGAGAAGAGCCATATACAATAGCTATGATTATTGATGAATATTTTGGTCTTAGAAAAAAAGACTGGGATCTAAAAATTTTAGCAACAGATATTTCTACAGATGTGCTTAAAAAAGCAAAAGATGGAATATACACAGAGGAATCAATGAGTTCTCTGCCAGCAGATTGGAAAAAGAAATATTTCATAAAGATTGATAATGATAAATATAGGGTGATAGATGAAATAAGACAAGAAGTAATTTACAGACAATTTAATCTTATGGATAAAATAGTTGTAAAAAAACCTTTTGATTTGATTTTTTGTAGAAATGTTATGATATACTTTGATGCAGAGACAAAGAATAATTTGATAGAACGGTTTTATGATGTCATTAAAGATAACGGATATCTTTTTATTGGTCACGCAGAAAATATATGCAAATCATCAAATTTTGTTTATGTTAAACCTGCCGTATATCAAAAAAAGAATAAATAAATACTTCATAAGAGGTGAAAACTATGATAGAAAAGAAAATAAAAGTCCTAATTGTAGACGACTCTATATTATTTAGAGAAACTATAGGGAAATTTTTATCTGAGGGAAATATAATAGATGTGGTTGGAAAAGCAGGTGATCCATATGAGGCTAGAGATAAGATACTTGAACTACATCCAGATGTTATGACGTTAGATGTTGAAATGCCTAAAATGAATGGTATTCAATTTTTGAAAAAGTTGATACCTCAGTATCCAATACCAACGGTTATAGTGTCTTCAGCGCCAATTATGGCTTTTGATGCTTTAGATGCAGGTGCGGTAGAATATGTTAAAAAACCAGTGATAAAATCCCAAGAGGATATGCGTCAATTTTCAAATGAATTGAAAGCCAAAGTTATAACAGCAGCAAAAGCAAAAGTAAGACAATCTTCATTAAATATTACTCAGCATAGTACTCAAAGCACCACTTATCCACCGGTAGTATTGAAAAACACAAGAACAGTAATTGCATTAGGTGCATCTACTGGTGGAACAGATGCACTTCAAGTTGTATTATCTGACATGCCTTTAAATTGTCCTCCTGTAGTTATAGTTCAACATATGCCTGCTGGATTTACCAAAATGTTTGCTGAAAGACTAAATAGAATATGCAATATTGAAGTTAAAGAGGCGAAAAATGGTGACAGATTGAAAAATGGGTGTGCACTTTTGGCACCAGGTGAATTTCAAATGACGTTAGAAAAGGATAAAAACGGATATTATGTAAAGGTTTTTGAGGGGGAAAAGGTGTCTGGACATTGTCCATCAGTAGATGTTTTATTTGGAAGTGTTGCCAAAACAGCGGGGAAAAATGCAGTTGGTGTTATTATGACAGGTATGGGGTCGGATGGTGCAGCAGGACTTCTTAAAATGCATGATACGGGAGCGTACACTATAGGTCAAGACAAAGAGTCGTGTATCGTATATGGTATGCCTATGGTAGCTTACAAGTTGGGTGCGTGCAAGTTACAAGTGCCTCTTGATAAAATAACTGAAACAATATGTAAGCATGTAACATCTCTATAAAGTGTAAGGAAGTGGAATATTATGAGTGATTTTTTAAATAAATTTGAAGAAGAGGAAGAAGTTGATTATAGTTTAAATCAATATCTTACATTTATCATAGATAAAAGATACTATGCATATCCAATAAAAATAGTAAAAGAAATTATAGAAATGCAAGATATAACAGAAGTGCCAGAGTTCCCAGAGTATTCAAAAGGAGTTATTAATTTAAGAGGGACTATAATACCTATTATTGATGTAAGACTTAGATTTCATAAGCCAGAAGCAGAGTATACGGAAAAAACCTGCATAATTGTGGTTTATATAGGTGAATTAGAGGTTGGATTTATTGTAGATACCGTAGATGAAGTTTTAGATCTATTTGATACCGACATTTCAGCAGCTCCGGCAATAACTTCGGATAGGCATACTCGATATATTGAAAAAGTAGGTAAGAAAAATAAAAAAATAATCATGATTTTAGATGCAACAAAAATGTTAAATGACGACGATTTAAAGGCTTTTGAAGAATACGAACATATAGAAGATAACCAAGGTGAAGAAACTTACTATGAAGAAGAAAAAGAAGCTGAAGAATAAAATAAAATCCATAAACAAAGGTTATAAATCTTGTTTATGGATTTTTTGATTTTAAAATTAAATTAAATTTTTAATACCTATAGTAGCATCCTCAGTAAGATAAAACTTACATCTGCTGACTATACTTTGAACGTGATAAACATAGTCATTTATTTTTATTGTTACTCCTGGATATGCTTCTCTTCGACATTGAATTTCTAAGTGTTGTTTAACAGATAATTTCTCTTCTATTTCACTTATTTTGTGTTGTAGATTTATTTTGTCTTTTTGAAGTATAATTTTTGTTTTTACAGAGTTTGACAGCATTTCTTCTCTTTCTGGAGGGATACGTCCCAATTGTTTTCTTTTTTCATTAAGAAAATTAACAATTAAAGCACATTTGTTTATGTTTTCATCCATTTCAACAACTTTTCTGCGTAATCTTTCGAGTTCAGCGTACATAACTGCGTTGTCGCCTAAAGTTATGTCCGTTTTTGTGTAAGCTTTCGATCCAAGTACATTTGCCTCTATTGTTTCCAATGCTATATATTTTCCACCAGCAATAATACCTTGATTACCTATGGTAGATAATTTCTTTTTGCAGTAAACATCGCAAAAAGTAAAAACTTGGGAAGTTAGATTTCCGTCACAAGTAATTTTAGAATTTTCACAAAATCCTAAGGTTGCATTTCCGTTAGTGGATAGTTCGCTGTGCAGAAACCCTTTTTTGACAACAATGTTGCCAAAAGAAAAGAGTTTTGCACCAGTAACAGTACCGTGAATAGTTATACCTTTATCTGCTTTTACAGAAAAGCCCTCTAAAACATCGCCCTTTATGATTATGCTTCCTATGAAGTCTATATTTCCAATAGAAGCATCAATATCATTGTCAATAATAACATTAGGTTCTATGTTGAAACAACCTTTATTAAAGGTTATATTTCCATCAACAGTTGCAACTATAGATGTTGTAGATTCATTTAATGCTGTGTTTTCACCTAAAACAAAGTGGGCTTTCTCACCAGGTACTGGAGTTATCTCTTCATTTTTTATATTTATCCCTGGTTCACCTTTTGTAGGATGGGCTATATTTGCTATTATATCACCTTTTTTTATATTTCTAATAAGCCCTAAATCCTTGTAGTTTACGGTACCATCATCATTTTCTTTTGGACGCATAACTTTTTTAGTATCATACAAATAAGATATGGTTCCATTTTGCCCATCTACTGGTGGTAAATATTTTGCAATTATATGCTTGATGTTATATTGACGTTTAAGTACTATAGTTGCAATTAGATTTTCATTTATACCATAAGTTACCCCATGAGTTTGGAGCTCAGTATAAATTTTATCTTTACTTATATGCCTACCTTTGTTTTCTGGTGGTGAAATTATAATAGAAGCTTCGGTTGAATTGGCGTTAATCTCCAAGAAAACAGTGGCATCTATAGGTATAAGTTCTTCCTGCGTTTCTTTTTCTAAATTTTCTTCATTATCTTCTAATTTGTTTTTTTCATCGTTTTCATTCATGACTATCCCCTCACTTTCTCTAAAATACAATGAATGAGGGCTTATGTGTTTGGATTTTTTTAAAGAATTAAAACAAAACAACCTTATTTGTAGCTGATTTAACTTGCATAACACCAGTATTTATGTCGAAAAAAACTGTTCTTCCGAAATTTAGACCAGTGTCTTCTGCAACTATTCGAATTTTATATGTTGCTAAGGTTTTTTTTACTGCCTCAACATTTCTTTTCCCAACATTAAAAGCATGAAGTTGTGATTGGAACATTTGTGCTCCACCAGCTATTTTTGCATTTATATGTGAAGAATCTGCTCCGTATTTTAACATTGTATCTACTAGTTCTTTTATACCTGTATCAGCATATTTTCTTGTGTTGTCATTGTTGGTTTTGGCATCTACACTCCAAGGAAGCATTATATGAGCTAAACCGCCTATATGCTTTTTGGCATCTAATAAACATATGCCAACACAGGAACCTAAAGCATATGTTGCCAAAATGTTAGGAGCAGTTGATACTTTTAAGTCCGATATTCCAACGCTTATAATATTATTTATTTCAGCCATATCAAACATCAACTCCCAGCTTTTTGAAGAGCAAATATAACGAATCCATTTCGGGAACCAAAATCATTTTACTTTTAACTATATCTTCTCCAATGCTGAAAGAGTCGTCGACAAACAAAACTTTATTTCCTAGTTTTGCGAACTCTATAGCAGGAACGCTTAATATTGCTCCAGCCATATCTACACATATAGAGGGTACGGATATATCAATAAAAAGATCCGTCATACTTCCAATAGCATTTACATAGGATGAAGCCATGATATTTCCTATTTCTTTTAAAGTGGATTCATCCATATCATCTAGTTCTATGTTTATATCAAAGTCTTTTCCGAAAAATGTATTCAAAATAGTTGAAACGAAATTTTTTTCAAAAATATAGAGTATTAATCCTTCTATATCTCCTAGTAACTTGATTAAAACGCCAACAACTAAGTTTTCGGGACCGCCCACAAAATCAACAGCGTCATTGAAACCAAGTATTTTTACTTTTGGTACGTTAATAATTATTTCTTTTCCTACAAGATTGGATAATGAGGTAGCGGCATTTCCAGAACCGATATTACCAAGTTCGGTTAGTACGTCCATATGAAGTGAATTTAGTTCGTCGATGTTTTTAAGGCTCATGTAATCACCTCCATCTTGAAAATAATATATGTTAACCTAAAATTTTACTTACGGTTTGCAAAATACGTTCAGGTTTAAAAGGTTTTACAATAAAATCAAGAGCACCTAATTTTATAGCTTCAACAACCAAAGCTTCTTGACCCATAGCAGAGCACATTACAATTTTTGCATTAGGATCCATGGCCTTAATATCTCTAAGAGCTTCTATTCCTGTTTTGTTCGGCATAGTTATATCCATAATTACTAAATCGGGCTTTTCTTCTTGATAAACAGTACAAGCAATTTCGCCATCAGCTGCTTCAAGAATATTTTCATACCCACTTTTTGCCAGGGAACTTTTTAACATCATTCGCATAAATGCGGCATCATCAACAAGTAAAATTTTCTTATCCATATTGGTCACTCCTTATTTCCTAATGTATCTAATAATTTAGATTTTACTATTTCTGTTATTCTGACAGCAAAGTTGTCATCAATAACTACAATATCACCTCTTGCTATAAGATTGCCATTTACAATAACGTCAACTGGTTCGCTGGATTGTTTTTCTAGCTCTATTATAGTTCCAGGGGTGAATTCGAGAATTTCTTTGACTTTACGTCGTGCAGAACCTATTTCAATTGATACTGTTAAAGGGACATTCATTAAAAGCATTAAGTTGTCAATTTGTTCTGCAGTAAGAGTGGATGTATCAAGATAGTTTGATATTCCGAAGTCTGGAAGAACCAAACTTTGAGCATGTTGTTGCGAAGGCTGATTTTGACTCACTTGCTTTTGTGGAATTTGTTCTTGTTTTTGTTGTGCTTGTTGAACAGGAACTTGATTAACAGGCGGTACTTGAGGCTGTACAGAAGAATTATTTGAAGGCTTAGTTTGTGGACTGGGATCTTCTGTATAATTATCGAGAGCTGTATTATACCCCTCAAGCATTTTATCGGCCATTTCCCTTGCAAGTTCAAGAGTCAAAATAGTAATAAATTCACTATTTATTACTCCGTCTATAGTTAAGTTAAACATTACAGTACATACATAGTCGTCTGGAGCCACATCTTTTAGGTCTACGGTTGTATTTTCAGAATTTGAAATTATAGCTTCTGGTGTAGAAATATCTATGGTAGTATTGATTAAATCTGAAAGTGCGGTAGCAGAAGCCCCCATCATTTGGTTCATAACTTCACTTACAGCAGAAATATTCATTTCATCAAATTCAAAATCATCGGTAACTTCTAGTGGCAATCCCATAAGTTGGTTTAAAATAAGTTGAACGTCATTTTGCTTTAAAACTAAAAGAGAAGCTCCATTAATACCTTTTATATATTTAATTCTAACATGTATTGATGGTTCAAGATCGGGATAAGAAACTTCACTTGCTTTACATATATTTACACGTGGAGTAGTAATCCAAACTTTAGCATCTAATAAAGTAGAAACTGCAGTAGCTGCTGAACCCATGATTATATTTTGTACTTCTCCGATGGCATCTCTTTTGACATCGTTAAATTCATCTATATTTGAATTAGGCATATATTTCTCCTTTAAGTTTTATATATGTTATCAATTTTTATAGCTTTCTTATGATTTTTCGTTCCTAATTTTCCGTCAAACCATAAATTGTCGTTGATTTTTACTGAAGCATTATGAGTTATAGGCACTTGTAAAGGAATTACATCGTTAACTTTTAGTGTAAGTATATCATATAACTCAACCTCTGTTTCAGCGAGTATTATATCTAGTTTTAAAGACGAATTTTTAAGACCTTTTAAAATTTCATCTCTTCTTTCAGCATCTTTTATAGCATCAAATTTTTTTACATTTTTAGAATGTTGAGTGTTGAATTTTGACATTATAGCTTCCATATTTACCGCTGGAATACTTATAGTAATTATATTTTTTATATCTTTTATTTCAACTTCTATAGTTACCATTATAACTACATCATCTGGTGAAATAGCTTGACTAACTCGAGCGTTTGTATCAATACCTTCGAGGGATGTATTTATTTCTAAATAATTCATCCAAGCTTCTTTTAGAAAACCAGCCATTTTTTCTAAAACACCCTTCATAAGGCTTGTTTCTATTTCAGTAAAATCTCTAGAAATATCAAAAGCAGAACCAAATCCTCCGAGAAGTCTTTCTATAAGAAGGAAAGTGATAGTATTTGAAATCTGTATAACACAAGTAGTTTCAACTATTTCCTCGTCATCGGCATCTAAGTTTATATTTCCTAGAATTACGTAGTCAGGAAGTGCGTTGCTAAATTCAAAGTATCTCTGTTCATCTATTTGTATTACTCTAGCTTTTGAATAAAGCCTGGTCATACTAGTTAAATAAGATGAAAGTAATCTTGTATATGATTCGTAAATATCACCTATAATTCTAATTTGGTCTTTTGTGAATTTTTTTGGTGTTTTAAAATCGTAAACTTTAATTTTTTTAGTATTTATGACTTCTTCTATTTCTTCAAAAGCTTTTGAACCTTCAGAATTGAAACTGTTCAAAAGCTCATCTATTTGATTTTGAGAGAGAACGTCGCCCACTTTTTTCACCTCTTTGATTTGAAAGAATTATTAATTATTTCTTGCGACAATTTATCAATTTTATTTATTTTTTACATTAATTTATTATATCATATTAATTAATAAAATTCTATACAATATTAAAAATTTAGCAATTCATATTAAATATTGCTTTGTATATTTTATATTTTGCACAAAAATGATGTGCTCTTTTAGGTTAATGGTATATAAAAGGTTCTGTTATATATATATAATAGAAAAAAATATATTTATATTAATTATAAATGGTGTTGTGATATTGTAAATAAAGGGTTAAATGACATTTTAACAATAAAAAAATAGAGTTTAGAACGAATTATTATTATAATTTGTTTAAAATGCACACAAAGCGACAAAAAAATTAAGCTATTTTGGCTATTTAACATTTATAAATGTGGACGATTAATAGGGTGTAAGCGTAAAACAAAAGAATTAAAACAACATTAATTTCAGGGCCCGAGATTATATTGATTTTATTTTAATAAGTTTTACTAAACTAAAATAATTAGATAGCATGGATGTTATCTATTTGATATTTACAAGGAGGTATCATTATGGGAATGATCGTTAAAACTAACAATATGGCTATTAATGCCAACAACTCATTGAACAAAAACAATAAAGGGCTATCTGGCTCACTTGAAAAATTGGCTTCAGGGTTGAAAATTAATCGTGCAGCAGATGACGCATCTGGACTTGCAATTTCTGAAAAAATGAAAGCTCAAATTAAATCTCTTGATACTGCTTCTGATAACTGTGAAGACGGTATATCATTAATTCAAACAGCTGAAGGTTACATGACTGAAGTTCATGACATGTTAAATCGTATGGTTGAATTAGCTGAAAAATCCGCAAATGGTATTAATGCTGACACAGGTTTAACTGGTACTTCTGCTTATGGTTATGGCGGAATAACAGGAACCGATGGTGAACTATATACAGGTACACTTGCAGGTACTGACCGTGCTGCTCTACAAGCAGAAATGGATCAGCTTTGTGCAGAAATAGACCGTATTGCTTTAACGGCTAACTTTAATGGAAACAAATTATTTAATGGTAACATGGAATATGGTTCTACAACTGTTATTGGTGAAAAAGGCGTTCAAATAACTGGAGTACAAGGTTCTCCATTAACTCTTCAAATTGGTGAAACAAGTAATAAAGCAGATAAACTTTCAGTAAGTATCAAACGTATGACTACTGATAAACTATTTGAAGCTTTAAGTGGTGTAACTGTAATTAAAAATGACGGTTCATCTAGTGCAGGTGTAAACTTATTGATTGCAAATGGAGCAAGTAAAAACTCCGGAACACTTACACTTTCAGCTAGAGTTACTGCTGGTTCAAATACTGCTACAATAACTTCTGGACAAAACAGTGCTTACGTAGATGGTAAGACGATAAACATTAGTGACCAAGCGTATGCATCAAAAGCAGCTGAGTCTATTAGAAAAGTTATAAATGACGTTTCAGCTCAACGTGCTGACTTAGGAGCTATGCAAAACAGACTAGAATACACAGTTAACAACTTGACAACAGCTTCCGAAAACATGCAATCTGCAAAGAGCCGTATAACAGACACAGATATGGCAAAAGAGATGATGAAGTACACACAACAAAATGTACTTGTTCAAGCTGCTCAGTCAATGCTTGCTCAAGCAAATCAAAATCCACAGCAAGTATTACAGTTACTACAATAATAATTGATTTTTATTTTATAAAAAATATTGCCCCCCTTTAAAAGGGGGGTTTTTATTAAATTTAGCTTTTAATTTATTTAAATGTAAATTGTATAAATTACTTGATTTGTATAACTTTAAGGTGATATAATATAGTAAAAGATAATTATAGTAATTTGTAGAAATTAAAAAGCGATATTTTTTTGTTACTGTTCAGCCTCTAAAGGTAAAGTTTACGGTTTTGCAAGGGTTTCTACTTTGATGAGTCGACCGAGATTTCCGATTGCCCAATGTCGTCAAATTAAGCAAATTGCTGAGGCAATTTATGAGGCTCTGCCTCAAACTCCGCTTCTTTTTCTATCGCAAAAAGAAGCAAAAAAGCTCTTAAAGCATAAGGATTTCGCTTTCTGCGGAAAGCGACCAAGGGCGTTGCC